>JACCVM010000082.1 GCA_013698135.1 Euzebyaceae bacterium
GGCGACGGGGAACGGCTCGCCGTGCAGGTGCTCGATGTCGGTGGCGACCGACGCCGGCATCCCGAGGAACGTGCCGGTCATGCCGGCTGCTCCTCGGTCGAGGCCAGGATCTCGGCCAGGTGCAGCGTGCGGGTGCCCGCGCGCAGGACAGCCCCCCGCCGATGTGCATCAGGCAGGACGCGTCACCGGCGGTGCCGACCTCGGCGCCGGTCGACAGCACCTGCCGCATCTTGTCGGCGAGCATTGCGGTGGAGGTGTCGGCGTTCTTGAGCGCGAACGTGCCACCGAAGCCGCAACACTGGTCGGCGTCGGGCAGCGCGACCAGCTCGAGCCCGCGCACCCGCCGCAGCGGCGCCTCGCCGACCCGCAGCATCCGCAGCGAGTGGCAGGTCGGGTGGTAGGTGACCCGGTGCGGGAAGTGCGCGCCGACGTCCTCGACGCCGAGCACGTCGACCAGCAGCTGCGACAGCTCGTACGTCCGGGCGGCCACCAGCTCCGCCCGGTCGGCCAGCGCCTCGTCGCCCGCCCGGCGGGCCACATCGCGTGCTGGTGGCGCACCGAGCCGACGCACGAGCCCGACGGCGCGACCACCGCGTCGTACGGCTCGAACTGATCGACGTAGCGGCGCACCAGCGGCAGCGCCTCGCGCTGGTAGCCGGTGTTGACGTGCATCTGCCCACAGCAGGTCTGCTCCGGGGGGGAAGACCACCTCGTGACCGAGCCGCTCGAGCACCGCGACAGTGGCGCGCCCGACCGACGGGAACATCGTGTCGGCCAGGCACGTCACGAACAGCGCAACCCGCACGAGGCTCAGCCTCCCACCATTCAGTCGATGAGCTCGTACGCGGGCAGGGTGAGGAACTCGACCAGCTCGTCGCCGAGGCACACCTGCTCGAAGATGGCCACCGCGTCGTCGGCCCGGCTCTTGGCGTAGAACTCCTCGCCGACCTCGCCGCGGATCTTGGCGAGCTCGTCGTCGGCGACGGTGCGCACCAGCTCGCGGGTGACCTGCCTGCCGTCGGTGAGCGTGACGCCGTGGTGGATCCACTGCCAGATCTGCGACCGCGCGATCTCGGCGGTGGCGGCGTCCTCCATCATGTTGTAGATGCCGGCCGCGCCGTTGCCGCGCAGCCACGACGACACGTACTGGATGGTCACGTTGACGTCGTTGCATAGCCCGTCCTCGGTGATCTCACCCTCGGCCGACGCGACGTCGAGCAGGTCCGCGGCGGTGACCGTGACGTCGTCGCGCTGCCGGTCGACCTGGTTGTCGCGGCCCTGCAGCACCTCGTCGAACTCCTCCATCGCCACCGAGACGAGGTCGGGGTGGGCCACCCAGGTGCCGTCGAACCCGGCGGTCGCCTCGCGGCGCTTGTCGGCGTGCACCTTGGCCATCGCCTTCTCGTTCAGCTCGGCGTCGCGGCGGCTGGGGATGAACGCCGCCATCCCGCCCATCGCGTGTGCGCCGCGCCGGTGGCAGGTCTTGACCAGCAGGTCGGTGTAGGCGGTCATGAACGGCGCCGCCATCGTGACGCTGTTGCGGTCGGGGAGGATGAACTCCGGCCGGTCGGGGAACGTCTTCATCGCGCTGAACAGGTAGTCCCACCGGCCGGCGTTGAGCCCGGCGGAGTGCGTCCGCAGCTCAAAGAGGATCTCGTCCATCTCGAACGCCGCCGGCAGCGTCTCGATGAGCACCGTGCCCTTCATGGTGCCGGGGGCGACGCCCAGCCGCTGCTCGGCGAGGTCGAAGACGTCGTTCCACAGCCGCGCCTCGCGGTGGCTCTCCATCTTCGGCAGGTAGAAGAACGGCCCGTCGCCGCGCTCGGCCAGCGCCTGGCCGTTGTGGAAGACGAACAGCCCGAAGTCGAGCAGCGCCCCGGTCATCGGCTCGCCGTCGACGAGCAGGTGCCGCTCGTCCAGGTGCCAGCCGCGGGGCCGTACGAGCAGGGTTGCGACCTCGTCGTTGAGGGCATACTCGCGGCCGTCCGGTGCGGTGAACGTGAGCGTCCCGGCGATCGCGGCGCTCAGGTTGGCCTGGCCCTGGATGAGGTTGTGCCAGGTGGGGGTGTTGGAGTCCTCGAAGTCGGCCATGAAGCCGGTCGACCCCGAGTTGAGGGCGTTGATCACCATCTTGGCGTCGGTGGGCCCGGTGATCTCGACCCGCCGGTTGCGCAGCGCGGGCGGCGCCGGTGCGACGCTCCAGTTGCCGCTGCGGATGTGCTGGGTGTCGGCCAGGAAGTCCAGCGTCGCGCTCTCCTGGCGCTCGGCCCGGCGCTCGGCTCGCCGTGCCAGCAGCGCGTTGCGTTCCTGGCCGAAGGTGCGCTGCAGCTCGGCCAGCCAGGCCAGCGCCTCGGGGGTCAGCACGTCGGGCCGCGGGTCGGCGTTGACCTCCACGCCGTCGACCGCCGTTTCGCCAACGGGGGGTGTCGATGTCGTCATGTCTGGCTTGCCGTCCTCTCTGGTCGGGTGTGCGGATCACTGCGCTCGTGGGTGGTCAGGAAGTCTCGGACGGCTCGCTCGGCCAGCCGGGCGAGCAGCGCGTACGCGCCGCGTTGTGCGCGGTCGATGTCGGGCTCCAGGTCCAGCAGGCTCCAAGCCTTGCCGATGCCGGCGCCGTGGAGCTCGGCGGGCGCCACCGCAACCCTCCCGCACAGCGCGACGACCGGCACGCCGAGCGGCGACGCGGCCCGCGCGACGCCCACCGGGGCCTTGCCCGCCAGGCTCTGCTCGTCCAGCGAGCCTTCGCCCGTGACGACCAGGTCGGCACCCCGGATCGCCTCGTGCACACCGAGCAGGTCGAGCAGCAGGTCGATCCCGGACGTCAGCTCCGCCCGGACGAAGCAGACGGCGCCACCCCCGAGCCCGCCGGCCGCACCGGCCCCGGCCAGCTGCGCCACGTCGATGCCGAGGTCGCGCCGGACCACCTCGGCTAGCCGGCCGAGCCCGGCATCCAACACGGCGACGTCGCGCTCCGACGCGCCCTTCTGCGGACCGTAGACGGCGGC
>JACCVM010000088.1 GCA_013698135.1 Euzebyaceae bacterium
GGGCGGCGTCGACCATGCCGGCCGTCTGCGGGTCGTGCAGCAGGACGACGTCACCCGGCCGGATCTGGGCCAGCAGCTCCTCGGCGTTGGCGGCGGTGACCTCGGCGTAGTGGTCGCGTTCGGCATCGCCCAGGGGTCCGGTGTCCACACCGTGCAAGCCGTTGTGCAACCGCTTGGTGATCGCGTAGAAGGCGGGGTCGCCCTTGATGACCAGCCAGCGCGTGTCAACCCCGGCTCCTCGGGCGTACGGCAGCAGGGCGGCCAGCATCTCGGCGACGCCGCCCCCGGTGGCGGTGGAGTTGACGTTCCATACCGTCCGTCCCGCAAAGGTGTCGCGGCTGGAGGAGACCAGTGAGCGAAGTTGGTCGATGCGATCCGCTCCGATGAGCGGGGTGAAGCGCTCGAGGTCGGACACGCCGACGGGGACCTCTTGCAGGTGCACGGCAGACTCCGAGGGTCAGGCGTTGGCCGCCTTGGCGTGGCCGGCGGCACGGCGCCGGCCGGCACCGTCGAGGACAACCTTGCGCAGCCGGACGGACGTGGGGGTGACCTCGGCGCACTCGTCGACGCGGATGAACTCCAGGGACTGCTCCAGCGACAGCGCCCTGGGCGGGATGAGCCGCACGAGCTCATCGCTGACCGACGAGCGCATGTTGGTCAGCTTCTTCTCCTTGGTGGGGTTGACGTCCATGTCCTCACTGCGGGCGTTCTCGCCGACGATCATCCCCTCGTAGACCTCGACGCCGGGTCCGAGGAACAGGGATCCGCGCTCCTGCAGGTTGAGCAGGGCATGCGCGGTCGTCGGGCCACGCCGGTCGGCGACGAGGCTACCGGTCGGGCGCGTGCGCAGCTCACCGTGCCAGGGTTCGTAGCGGTCGAAGACCGAGTGCAGGATGCCCGTGCCGCGGGACTCGGTGAGGAACTCGGTGCGGAAGCCGATCAGCGCCCTGGCCGGCACCAGGTACTCGATGCGCGCCCACCCGCGGCCGTGGTTGACCATGTGCTCGAGGCGTCCCTTGCGCAGGCCGAGCAGCTGGGTCACGACGCCGACGTACTCCTCGGGAACGTCGATGGCCAGGCGTTCCATCGGCTCGTGCAGCCTGCCGTCGATCTCGCGGGTCACGACCTGCGGCTTGCCCACCGTTAGCTCGAAGCCCTCGCGGCGCAGGATCTCGACCAGGATCGCCAGCTGCAGCTCGCCGCGCCCCTGCACCTCCCAGGTGTCGGGCCGCTCGGTATCCAGCACGCGTAGCGACACGTTGCCCACCAGCTCGGCGTCGAGACGGCTGCGCAGCAGGCGAGCCGTCAGCTTGTCGCCGTCCTGGCCCGCCAGCGGCGACGTGTTGATGCCGATCGTCATGCCGAGGCTCGGCTCGTCGACGTGGATCACCGGCAGCGGCCGAGGGTCGTCGGGATCCGAGAGGGTCTCCCCGATGGTGACCTCGGCCAGACCGGCGATGGCGATGATCTCGCCAGGTCCGGCCTCGTCGACGTCGACGCGGCGGACGTCCTCGGTGACCGACATCTCGGTCACCTTGACTCGCTCGACGGTCCCGTCCACCCGGCACCACGCCACGGGATTACCGCGTCGCAGCCAGCCGTGGTGGATGCGGGCCAAGGCCAGCCGCCCGACGTAGGGCGACGCGTCGAGGTTGGTCACCAGCGCCTGCAGCGGGTGGTCCTCGTCGTGGGAGGGCGCCGGAATGTGCTCGAGCAGCGTGGTGAACAGGGGTTTGAGGTCGCCGTCGCGCATGCCGCCAGCCAGCCGCGCGGGATCGGCCTCGAGGGCGGCCACGCCGGCCTTGGCGTTGGCGTAGACGATGGGAAAGTCGATCTGCTCCTCGGTGGCGTCCAGGTCCAAGAACAACTCGTAGACCTCGTCGACGACCTCGGCGATCCGCGCGTCGGGGCGGTCGACCTTGTTGATCACCAGGATGATCGGCAGCTTGGCTTCCAGGGCCTTGCGCAGCACGAACCGGGTCTGGGGCAGCGGTCCCTCGCTGGCGTCGACCAGCAGCAGAACGCCGTCGACCATCGTCAGGCCCCGCTCCACCTCGCCGCCGAAGTCGGCGTGACCAGGCGTGTCGATGATGTTGATCTTGACGCCGCCGTAGCGCACGGCGGTGTTCTTGGCCAGGATCGTGATGCCCTTCTCGCGCTCCAGGTCCATCGAGTCGAGCACCCGGACGTTGACGTCCTGGTTGGCGCGAAAGGCGCCCGTCTGCCACAGCATGGCGTCGACCAGCGTGGTCTTGCCGTGGTCGACGTGGGCGACGATCGCCACGTTGCGCAGGTCGGTACGGG
>JACCVM010000112.1 GCA_013698135.1 Euzebyaceae bacterium
GATGCCGGCCGCGCCCGCGCGCTGGCGCTGTCGACGTTGCTGATGGGCCTGCCCGGCACGCCGTTTCTCTTCCAGGGCGAGGAGCTGGGACTGGAGAACGGCTGCGTCCCGCGCGAGCAGGCGCAGGACCCGGTGGCGCGCCGCACCGAAGCGGTCGGCCGCGACGGGGCTCGCACGCCGTTGCCGTGGGCGCCAGGGCCCGGATGGGGTTTCACCGACGGCCCGCAGACGTGGTTGCCGATGGAGGGGCGCACCGAAGCCGACACCGTCGCCGTGCAGCGCACCGACCCGTCCTCGATGTTGCACCGCTACCGGGCGCTGATCGCGCTTCGCGATGCGCTGCCGGACCTGCGCCGGCAACCCGTCGAATGGGTCGGCGAGGACGGGCCGGTCGTCGCCTACCGGCGCGGCGACGCCATCGTGGCCGCCAACTGCGGGGGCCAGCCGTCCTCGTTCACCCCGCCCGATGGTGCCTGGGTGGTGGTCTTCTCCAGCAACCACGACGGTGAGAGCCAGCCGGCGGGAGACGAGGTTGTCCTCGCCGCCCACCAAGCCGTGGTGCTCACATCCTGACGCCAGCGAGACGCGTCACGGCAGCGCCGGTCAGCGCCGGTACAGCGGGCGAACCCGCAGGTTGCTGACCACGGCACGGTGGTCGCTGCCCCACGGTCGCACGCGGATGTGCGCGTTGCGGTAGCTCTCCCCGACGACTCGGCTGGACATGGTCCGCACCGGGCCGTGCACGTAGATCAGGTCGATGCGGTCGAAGACCTCGTCGTCGGTCAGGTTCGCCGGCTGGTCGCCGATAGGCGGCGGGTAGCCGGGGGTCCAGGTGTAACCGGGTTGCTGCACCGGGTCCGGGTGGGCGGTGCGGAAGGAGTCGCGGAAGCCCGCCTCGGCCAGGGACATCGACAGAGGCCAGGGGAAGGGACGCACGAAGTCCTCGCCGTCGGCTTGGCGCGCTGCCGCGGTCGCACTGGTCCAGTCCAGGTGGCTCGGCACGTTGAAGTCGCCCATCAGCACCACGGGGACCTCGGCCTCGGCCAGTGCCGAAAGGGCTTCCAGGCGCGACTTCATCTCCTCGAGGTGGGTGCCCTCGTTGAACAGCACGTAGTCCGTGGATGCGCCGTCTCGCAGGTCGTAGGGACCGTAGGGATACGGGGTCAGGTGGACGCTGCTGACCGCGACCCGGCCGCCGCCGGGGAACCGGAGCCAGGCGTATTCGTCGCTGCGCTTGGGAGCCGACAGCGGGTAGGCGCTGATGAGGTTGGTGTAGCCGTCGTCGGACGTGAATGTGTGCTTCCAGCCCAGCCTGTTGGCCAACCGTTCGAGGTTGTCGCCGGGTTCCTGGACACCGACCACCTGGGCCCGGGCCTTGCGCACCGCGCGAACGATCGATCCGAACTTGACCTGGGTACCGCCCACCCAGATGTTGAAGGTCATCGCCCGTAGCTTGCGGCTCAGCGCGGGATCGCTGGGGTTCGCCGGCCATTCGTCCTCGGGTGGTGGTTCTGGGCCGTCGGTATCGCCGGTGACGCGGATGGTGGTCGAGGCGACCACCTCGTACCCGTCGTCGACCAGCAGGTAGATGGTGTACTCGCCGGGGGCCAAGGGCCAGGTGTCGCGCTGTCCCGGCCGCTGCTGGCTCCAGGTCAGCGTTCCCTCGGGGGTGACGGTCTGGCCGTCGCCTTGATCCAGGTAGTCCCACAGCGTGGCACCGGAGCTGCCACCTGGAGGACCCGCGAAGGTGGGGTACAGCCCGACCCAGTCCTTGGGGTTGCCCGGAGCGTCAGACCACGACACCGTGATCGGTTCGCCGAAGTCGTAGACGTCCTTGTCGGTGGTGACGGCCGGGCCGCTCTGGGCGGCGACCGTCGAGACGGGCAGCAGCGGCAGCAGCAGGCTTGACAGTGCGAGGCAGGCCACAAGGACCCCTCGCCGCAGCAGTTGGGACATGGCAGTCTCCAGAGTTGTTCGCGGTTGTTCGTGGGAACCGAGGCAGGACGCTGGCAGGTGCGCGTGAGCGGCAGATGCCATCGAGGTTTCCGCCGCGTGAAGACTCGGCAAGGTCTTGCTGACATCGTCCAGGAGCTTCCAGCCATGCCCAATCGCCTCCATGTGCTGCCCGACGAGCCGGTGACCTCGCTGGCCGACCACATCGCCGCGGGTGGTGGCCTCGGCCTGGCCGAGGCCTTGCGCCGGGACCGCGCCGACGTGATCGCCGAGGTCGAGCGCTCTGGGCTGCGCGGCCGTGGTGGTGCTGGCTTTCTCACCGGTCGCAAGTGGGCGTCGGTGCTGGAAGCCGTGGGCACCAGCGGCACCCCGGCCGTGGTGTGCAACGCCGCCGAGGGCGAGCCGGGCACCTACAAGGACCGCGCCCTGATGGCCCGTAACCCATGGGCGGTGGTGGAGGGGCTGTGCATCGCGATGCACGCGGTCGGCGCCCCGCGCGGGGTGATCGCGACCAAGGAACGCTATCCCCGACAGGCACAGCGGCTGACCGAGGCGCGGGACGCCATGGCCGAGGAAGGCTTCGCCGGCGCAGCGGGGGTGGAGATCCTGCTGGGACCGGACGAGTACCTGTACGGCGAGGAGAGCGGCCTGCTCGAAGTCGTCGAGGGCAAGCTGCCGCTGCCCCGGATCCTGCCGCCGTACATGTACGGGCTGCAGGCCACGATGCAGCAGCCCAACCCGACGGTGGTCAACAACGTCGAGACGCTGGCCCACGTTCCCGGGATCCTGCGTGAGGGCGCGGACCGCTTCCGGGAACAGGGAACCGTCGAGGCGCCGGGGACCATGGTTTTCACCGTCGTCGGGGACGTGGACAGCCCCGGCGTCTACGAGCTGCCCCTCGGCACGCCGCTGGGAACCCTGATCGTCGATATCGCCGGCGCCCGCGACGCCAAGGCCATCTACAGCGGCACCTCGAACACGGTCATCGTCCCCGGGCTGCTCGACCTGCCGCTGGACTTTGACTCCTTTGCCGAGGCCGGCACCGGCCTGGGCAGCGGCGGCTTCGTCGTCTACGGCGCCGAGCGCTGCATCGTGGCGGTGACGGCGGCGTTGTCACGCTTCCTCGCCGTGGAGTCGTGCGGTCAGTGCCCGCCATGCAAGCTGCACGGCGTCGAGCTGTTCGAGCGGCTGCAGCGGTTGTGCCGCGAGGGCGGCGAGGAAGCCGACCTGCAGGAGATCCGCAAGCGTTGCGCGCTGGTGACCGACTCCAACCGCTGCTACCTGCCGGTCGGTCACGCGCTGCTGGTGCAGTCGACCCTGGACGCCTACGCCGACGAGTTCACCGCCAGGCTCGCCGGTCCTTGCGATCATCCCGACGTCGACGTGCCCAAGATCATCGAGCTGGACGACGACACCGGTGAGGTCGTCTTCGACCGCGACTATGACCGCAAGCGCATGGACTGGTCGTACGGCGACGACGGGGACGCTAACAGTAGCGGGTAAGCACCACGAACGTGGTGGTGCGAACCGTCTGCGGCCAGGCGTTGATGCGGTCGAGGATCGCGTCGAGGCGACCGGCGTCGGCGACGGCGAGCCGCACCAGCAGGTCGTACTCGCCAGCCACGCTCTCGGCCTCCTGCAACTCGGGGATGGCGCGCAACCGGCGCACGTAGGCGGCGACGTCCGGGGTGTTGATGACGATGGCCACACGCGCGGCGTGCCCGGCCGCCCTCGGCACAGCGGCCACATCGGCGTGGTAGCCGCGGATGGCTCCGTCGTCCTCCAGGCGGCGCACCCGGGCCAGGGTGGCCGTCCTCGACAGGCCGACGCGCCGGCCGAGGTCAGCCATCGACAGGCGTGCGTCGTCGCGCAGCAGCGCCAGCAGTTGCTCGTCGAGCCCGTCCACGGTGGCTGTCCTTCTCCTCGGCACCGACGTTTCGTCGGCAGACTCGCACGCTGCGTCGGGAGGAGCAACGACGCCTGACGCTTCGCGTAGTGACCCGCCTGCCCGCACCCCCCACACTGGACTCCCAGGCGGCCCTCGACGCTCGGAGCCCAGCCATGTCCGCCACCCATCCGGTTGCCCCCGCCGCCGTGCTGGCCACCCTTGCCGACCACCTGCTCGTCGATGGGCACGACTTCGTGCTGGACACCAAGGCGTCGCGCGGGTCGTGGCTGGTCGACGCTCGCGACGGCACCCGCTACCTCGACGTGTTCACCTTCTACGCGTCGTCCCCGCTGGGCATGAACCACCC
>JACCVM010000116.1 GCA_013698135.1 Euzebyaceae bacterium
GCTTCGGACGTGAAGTACATAACGTTGGTGAAGCGTCCGTTCTGCGGATGCCACGCCACGATCCCACCGATCACGTCAGGCCGCACATCATTCATTTGGTCTTGCGTTGCCCTGTCGAGCTCCCGCGCCCTATCGACGTCGGTCACCTTGCCCTGGATCACCTGGACGAAGCCGGCCGCGTCGGAGCCTCCATCGTTGACCAAGTCAACCAGCGTGCAGTCGTGGAAGAGAGGGTCTTCCAAGTACTGCGAAGTCTGCGTCCACCACGCACCCTGATCGGCGTTGTCGCTGTTCGCGCGCGCTGCCTCTTCGCTTTCGAAGCGGGCAAGTGCGATGAACTCGCCGTCCGCGGTAACTCCGGCCGTGCTGCCGAGGAATCCCTTCGCGGCCGGCTTGAGCTCCCGGTCCCACCTCTGCCACTGCTCACGAAGGGCCGCTGCGTCCTTCGCCCTAGCCTGAATCACCTGTACGAACATGACACTCCCTTCTTGGGACCCTGGCGCAGTAGCTCGAGCATCAGGGTCTGCTGTTCCGTCGCGCCACGCGGAGACCGCGCTGCCCCTGCAGCCATCCCAGTGTCGATAATCCGAACCCTCGCGTCAAGGGAGGAGCGATGCCATTGCGAGTGATGGGCGACCGAACGCTTTGTTCACTCCCGGACCGCCGTCGTGGGCGTCGTCGCCCTGGTTGCCGTGCAGACGGTCGTCGCCGGGCCTGTCGAACACCCGGTGTCAGCCGGACCGTCCGCGCAGCCGGTCTCGGCCTGGGCCGCCGCGCAACCAGTCGTCGCCAGGCCCACCGAACAGCAGGTCGTCGCCGGGCCCGCCGCGCAGCCGGTCTGGGCCGGCCCCCCCGCGCAGCAGGTCATCTCCTGGCCCGCCGAACAGCAAGTCTGGGCCGCGCCCGCCGAACAGGCGGTCTGCGCCGCGCCCGCCACGCAAGCGGTCTGCGCCGCGCCCGCCACGGAGCCGGTCGTAGCCGAGCCCGCCGCGCAGCCGGTCGTCGCCGCCGCGACCCAACAGCCGGTCGTGTCCGCCCATCCCGCACAGCACGTCGTCCCCGGCGGTGCCGATCAACACGTCGTCCCCTGCAGAGCCGGTGATCGTGCAGCCCGGCGGCGAAGACACGGTCCGCTTCGCGATGAACACGTCGTAGTTGCCGTTGCTGTCGCCGGAGACGAGATTGTTCGCCGTGTCCTGGAAGGCGACGATGCGGCCGTCGCCGCTGAGTGCCGGCCCGAGACTGGGGCCGGCGGCTTGGCTGCCGTCGCGGGCGACGCTGACCAGCTCGGTGCCCCCCGTCGCGCGATCGTGGACGAACACATCCCCCGAGCCGTTGCTGTCGCCGGCCACGAGATTGTCCGCGCTCGATTCAAAGGTGACGATGCGGCCGTCGACGCTTACCGCCGGCCGGCTGCTGTGGTCGTTGCCTTGGGTGCCGTCGCTGGCGGCGCTGACCCGCTCGGTGCGTCCGGTCACCCGGTCGTGCATAAACACATCGAAGGTGCCATTATCGTCGCCGGGCACCAGATTGGCCGCACGGGAGGAGAAGACGACGATGCGGCCGTCGCCGGTGACCGCCGGCTCCATGCTGGCGTCGTTGCCTTGACTGCCGTCGCTGGCGACACTGACCCGCTCGGTGCCCCCGGTCGCCCGGTCGTGGACGAACACGTCCTCGGTGTCGTTGCTGTCGCCGGGCACCAGATTGTCCGCGAAAGAGGTGAAGGCGACGATGCGGCCGTTGCCATTGACCGCCGGTGCTTCCAATTTGAAGTCGTTGGCTTGGCTGCCGTCGCTGGCCACGCTGACGCGCTCGGTGCGGCCGGTCGCCCGGTCGTGGACGAACACGTCGACGATGCCGTTGCTGTCGCCGGGCACGAGATTGCCCGCGTCAGACCAGAAGGCGACGATGCGGCCGTCACCGCTGATCGCTGCCGCGGAGCTTTCGCCGCTGGCTGGGCTGCCGTCGCTGGCGACGCTGACCCGCCTGGTGCGGCCGGTCGCCCGGTTGTGGACGAACACATCGAAGTTGGTGCTGCTGTCGCCGGGCACGAGATTGCCCGCGTCAGAGACGAAGGCGACGATGCTGCCGTCACCGCTGACATCCCCATTGAAGCTGAAGTCGTTGGCTTGGCTGCCGTCGCTGGCCACGCTTACGCGCTCGGTGCGGCCGGTCGCCCGGTCGTGGACGAACACATCCTCGCTTTCGTTGCTGTCGCCGGGCACGAGATCGACCGCCTCAGAGGTGAAGGCGACGATGCTGCCGTCACCGCTGACCGCCGGCGCCCCGCTGAAGCCGTCGTTCGTTTGGCTGCCGTCGCTGGCGACGCTGACCTGCTCCACGACATGCCAGTTCCCACCGTGTGTGGCCAGCGCAGCCGACGCCGGCAGCGTCGACCACAACGCCACCATCCCCATTGCAAGCCACCGACGACCCGTCATGTGGACCACCCCGCCCGACTCCGTTGCGCCTGCGCCCGCTGCGCTGACACGCCGACAACCGCATCGTCTCACCCCCCACCCACCACCACAAGCGGTCAATCGATACAGCCTCGCGGTCTTATGCCCCTCCCGGCAAGAGGCCCGCGCCTCCCGCCGTCACTGGTCGGCGAACTTAAAAAGGGTGCGCATCTTGCCCGCCGGCGGCTCCGTTGCCGGTAGTCCACCCCGAACCGCAACAGTTGGAGCCGATGGCGCCGATGGCGCACTGTCGCAAAGCGGGCCCCCGTTCACGGTGAGGATCAACATCCTCAACTACCGCCGGTGCGACGCGAGCTTCTCATGCACCGACCTTCGGCAAAGGCAGGGTTGAACGTCGTAGCGCAACTCCGCTACTACTGACGTTCGACGCGTTGACGGGGCAGAGAGCCGGGGAGGGGAATCGAACCCCTGACCTGCTCATTACGAGCGTTCCGGTTGTCAGAC
>JACCVM010000152.1 GCA_013698135.1 Euzebyaceae bacterium
GGGCGCGGATGGGTTGTGTCCGGCACCGGCTACCTCGGGGGTCGCGCTATGTCTGGCAGTTGGTGCAGAAGTAGGAGTCGTGGCCTTCGATCGCTCCCCGGTGGATCGGCTGGCGGCAGCGCCCGCAGGCCTCGCCCTCGCGGCCGTAGACCTTGATGAAGTCGCTGGACTCAGTGTCGAAGTCGTCGTCGTCGAACTCTGGGGTCGCCTCGGTGGCCCCACCCTGCTTGACGGCCTCGAACAGGACCTCCAGCACCGCCCGGTACAGCCGGCGGACCTCCTGGCTGGACAGGCCGGCCGACGAGCGCTGGCCCGACAGGCCCGAGGCCCACAGGATCTCGTCGGAGTACAGGTCCCCTAACCCCACGACAAAGGTGTCGTCGATGAGCACCAGCTTGAGCGGCGCATCACGCTCCCGAAGCTGCTGGCTGAACGCCGGCCACGTGAAGGTGTCAGTCAACGGATCGATGCCGCCGGGCGCGAGCTCGGGCAGGTTGGGCACGTCGTCGAGGGCGACCACGTACAGCTCGCCGTCCTTGGCGGGGTCGAGCATGTGCAACGCCCCACCCGTGGTGAACGTCGCCACCACCGGTGTGGTCTTGCTGGCCTCGGCGGTGGCGAACTCCCGCACCAGATTGCCCTGGGTCCCAAGGCGTATCACCAGCGCCCTCCCCTCATCCAGCTCGAGCACGAGGAAGGTGCCGAGGCGCAGAACGGACTCGATGCGGCGGCCGGTCAGCGCCTTGATGAAGTCGGGACGGTTGCGGTGGCGGGCGACGACTGACGGCGTCTTGACGGTGACGTCTTTGACCCGCTTGCCCAACAGGTCACGCTCCAGCGTCTTGCGGATGACCTCGACCTCGGGCAGCTCGGTCACCTACGTCCTCCGGATGCTGGGACAACGGCTGGCGCGAGCGGGATGTCAGGTCTCCTCGTCGCTGGGCGCGGACCCTACCGCCAAACGCGAGACCAGGGCGGCATAGGCGTGCTCGGCGGCGGCCTGCTCGGCTTCCTTCTTGGACCGGCCCTGCCCACTCCCGATCATGTCACCGTCGACCGACACCTCGGCGGTGAAGCGCTTGGCGTGGTCCGGCCCCTCTTCGCTGAGCCGGTAGACCGGCAGGGTCGCCAGCTGACCGGCCGTCAGCTCCTGCAGCGACGTCTTGTAGTCCAGGGAGGTTCGCCGGTTGGCGATCTCGTCGAGTAGGTCGCCGAACAGCCGCCCGATCAGCTCGGCGGCGACCTTGGGACCGCCGTCGAGGTACACCGCGCCCAGCACCGCCTCCATCGTGTCGGCGAGGATCGAATCCTTGTCGCGGCCGCCGGATTGCTCCTCGCCTCGGCCGAGCAGCACCTCCTCGCCGATCGCCAGGGCGCGGGCGACCTCGGCGAGGCTGTGCGCGTTGACCGCCGCCGCCCGCATCTTGGCCAGCCGTCCCTCGCTGGCGTCCGGGAAGCGCAGGTAGATCCACTCGGTCACGACGATGCCCAGGACGGCGTCCCCGAGGAACTCCAGGCGCTCGTTGGTGGGCAGTCCGCCCGCTTCGAAGGCATGGCTGCGGTGCGTCAAGGCCAGTCGCAGCAGGTCGGGGTCGGCGAAGGTGACCTGCACGGCCTGCTCCAGGCGGCTGGCGCTCACGGCCGCCCCGCGACAAGGGTGGCCGCGATCCGCGGGCGGGGTGTTGCCGGTGCCGTCATGGATCTCCTCCGCCATCCAGATGCTGCTGGACCAGACGGGACAGTCCCGCGCCGGCGACCGAGGCCGCTGTCTGCAGCGCCGCGGCCACCGCAGGGGCGTCGGCGGCGCCATGGGCCACCAAGACCTCGCCGGCCACCCCCAGCAGCACGGCCGCCCCTGCGGTGTCGCCGCTGCCGCCCGCCATGGCTTCCAGTGTCTTCAGGAACACGTTACCCGTGAAGCCATCGGTGATGACGACGTCCACCCTCGCCGCCAACACGGCGGTCGGCTCCACGTTGCCCACGAACCCGTCGCTGCCGTCGAGCAGCGTGAATGCTCGCTTGACCAGCACGTTGCCTTTGCCGGCTTCGCTGCCTACGTTGAGCAGGCCGACCGATGGCGTCAAACGCCCTCGCGCGCGGGCGTACGCCGTCGCCATGCGACCGTAGGTCACGAGCGTTTCGGGCTGGGGATCTGGGCTCCCGCCGGCGTCCGCCAGCACGACGTCCCCGGCGGGAGTGGGCAGCACGACCGCGAGCACCGGGCGACGCACGCCGCGCAGACGGCCGAGGGCCAGCAGGGCAGCGGCCAGCGTGGCACCCGTGGAGCCCGCCGACACCATCGCCTGAGCCTGACCGGACGCCACCAGCTCTGCGGCCACGCGAATGCTCGATGTCCGCTTGCTGCGCAAGACGGCTACCGCGTCCTCGTGCATCCCCACGACCTCGTCGGCGGCCACGATGGCGAGCCGTCCATCGGCCCCCGCACGCCGCAGCTCAGCGGTGAGCGCGTCGGGCCTGCCCACCAAGACGACATCCAACCCGGCGTCGGCGGCCAGCAGAGCCCCGGCGACGGTCGCGGCGGGAGCGTGGTCGCCGCCCATGGCGTCCAGCGCGACGCGCATCGAGGAACCCCGGGCCGCTGATCAGCCAGGACCGGGCGCTACTCCTCGACCGCGATGACCTGCCGGCCGGCGTAGTGGCCGCACACACCGCACACCGTGTGCGGGCGCAAAGCCGACTTGCAGCGAGCACAGCTGGCGCTGGCCGGTGCCGCGGTCCGCAGCCACTGCGCCTTGCGATGGCGCGTGCGGGAGCGGGACTTCTTTCGCTTGGGAACAGCCACGAGGAGAGTCTCCTTCGAACGTCAGACAGCGTCAGTCGGGCAGGCGCAGCCCCTCCAGGGCCGCCCAGCGGGAGTCGGTGATGGTGTCGCTGCAGTCGCAGGCAGCGTCGTTGCGATTGGTCCCGCACTGCGGGCACAGACCCGGGCATTCCTCGCTGCACAGCGAACGCAACGGCACGGCAGGCACGAGCGCGTCACGCAGCAGCGCGTCGAGGTCCAGCACCCCGTCGGCGTAGGTGTAGCCCGGCTCGGGATCGGCGTCGGGGTCGGCGGCGGCGGTGAACAGCTCCACCACGTCGGCCTCGACCCGCTCGGTCAGCGCCACCAGACAGCGAGCACAGCTCACGCGCAGCTGCGCCGTCAGGGTCGCGCGCACCAGCAGCCCGTCCACAACGCTCTCCACGACGCCGCGCAGCCGCAGCGGTCCGGTGACCTCGGCCAGCGGCAGCTGCAGGTCGTCGGGAGCGGCTGGCAGCACATCGAGGCGCCGGGAAGCGCCCGGCCGGTCGATGAGGTCGGCGACACGCAGAACTTGATCGTCAGTCATGAGCATGGGTAATGAGTCGAAACGCGCGGCGGCACAGGCCCTGGAGGCGGGAGGCGCCACTTTAGCACCGGGGTATGGCCACCGGGAGTCGCCACCGGGCGGCATCTCGGCGGGACGCGAAGCGGGAAGGTCGCGCTCAGCCCTCCTGGTCGTACAGGCGCCGCGAGCCGTTGCCCGCCCCGCCATACGCCTTCTCCAGATCGTCGTCGGTGCCGTCAGTGCTGGCCAGCTCGTCACTGGCGAGGCGCCCGCGCAGTCGCTCACGGCCGTTCTCGACCGCCTTCAAGGTCTTGGCCAGCACGATCTCGAAGTTGGCCAGCCGGCCGTCGACGTAGTCCTCGGCCTCCAGACGCAGCACCCGAGCCCGCTCCCGCGCCTCGTCGAGCAGGCACTCGGCTTCACGCGCCGCGCCGCGCGCGACCTCCGTCTCGCTGACCAACCGATCGCGCTGCAACTCGGCGTCGGCCACGATCCGTTCGCTGTCGCGCTCGGCCTGTTCCAACAGCTCGTCGCGCTCCTTGATGATCCAACGCGACTGACGCAGCTCCTCCGGCAGGTGGGTCCGCAGGTCGCCGAGCAGCTCGTCGACCTGGCCGCGGTTGACCATCACCGAGGCCGACAACGGCACGGGCCTGGCTTCGGCCAGCAGCTGTTCCATCCGGGCGATGTACGCCTCAACGTCCACGGCACAGTCCTTTAGGGCTCGATGGGTTCAGGCGTCACAGCTGCTCGGCGAGCCGGTCGGCCACGGCGGAGGGGACGAAGTCGGTGACGTCGCCGCCGAACCGGGCCACCTCCTTCACCAGCGAAGAGGAGAGAAAAGAATATATCGGGCTTGTGGTCATGAAAAATGTTTCCACGTTCCCGAGATGGGAGTTCATCTGCGCCATCTGCAACTCGTACTCGAAGTCGCTGACGGCTCGCAGGCCCTTGACGATCACGGAGACGCCCTGCTCCCGGCAGAAGTCGACCAGCAACCCGTCGAAGGCGGCGACCTCCACGTTGTCCAGGTCAGCGACGACCTCGTTGAGCAGGGCAAGACGGATGTCGAGGTCGAATAGCGGGTGCTTGCCGGCGTTGCGCAGGCACGCCACCAGCAGCCGGTCGAAGCGCGAGGACGCGCGCTGGATGACGTCCAGGTGGCCATTGGTCACCGGATCGAAGCTGCCAGGGCAGACCGCGGTGACGGTCACGGCGTCATCGCCTCGTCAACGCGCAGGTAGATCAACACGGTGTCACCGTAGGAGCGCCGGCGGTCTTCCGCCAGGAATCTCGGCAATTCGCCGGCGGGGTCTGGCCCTCGCCGGTCCCGCTCGACGACCACCAGCGCCTCCGTGGTGAGCCCTCCCGCTTGGCGTAGGGCCTCGAGGAGCGCACCGATCGCCGTGCTGTCCACGGCGTACGGCGGGTCGCACAGCAGCAGGTCGAAGGGGCCGCCGACCGGGTGCCGGCAGAAATCCGCCGCCTCGCCAGGGACCACCTGACCGGCATCGTCCACCCCCGCGCGCCGCAGGTTCTGGCGGATCGCCCTCACGGCAACAGCGTCCCGCTCGACGAAGGTCGCCCAGGCCGCGCCACGCGACAGCGCCTCGATGCCCAGCGCACCCGAGCCGGCGAACAGGTCACAGACGGCGGCGCCGGGCACCGCCGGGGCGATGGAGCTGAACAGCGCTTCGCGCACCCGGTCGCTGGTCGGGCGGGTGTCCCGGCCGGGCGGGGCGACCAGCCTGCGGCCCCGGGCCGTTCCGGCGATCACCCGCATAGACCTAGCCCGTCTCCAGCGCCGCAAGCCGCTCGTCGCCGTAGCGCCGGCGGACCTCCGCGGCCAGCAGCGGGTGGCCGGTCAGCTCAGGGTCACCAGCCACCAGCTCGCGGGCGTCCTCCCGTGACCGCACGACCCAGCCGAAGTCGCGCACCAACTTAGCCAGCTTGAGGTCGGGCAGGCCCGACTGGCGGGTGTCAAACAGGCTGCCCTCGCCGCGCAGCTCCAGGTCGGTCTCGGCCAGCTTGAAGCCGTCGGTGGTGGCGGACATCGCCGCCAGCCGTGGACTGTCCACCTCGTCGTCGGTGGGCGCCGACGAGAACAGCACGCAGTAACTGCGGGCGGTGCCCCGGCCCACCCTGCCCCGCAGCTGGTGCAGCTGGCTGATCCCGAAGCGGTCGGCGTCCTCGACGATCATGATCGTGGCCTCGGGCACATCCACGCCGACCTCGATGACGGTCGTGGCCACCAGCACCTGCGCCGCGCCTGAGCGAAACGCCTCCATCGCCGCGTCGCGTTCGGCGCCGCTGAGGCGCCCGTGCACCAAAGCCACCCCGAGGTCCGCAAAGACGTCGCCGGACAGGTGGCGGTGCACCTCCTCGGCGGCCGCCACGTCAAGCGCCTCGGACTCGCTGACCAGCGGGCACACCACGTAGGCGCGCTCCCCCGCCGCGACCCGCTCGCGGACGAAGTCATACAGCCGGGCGCGGCGCGGCGACGCGCTGGGCAGCACCTTGGTCCTCACCTCCTGGCGACCTGGCGGCAGCTCGTCGAGCACGGTCACGTCCAGGTCGCCGTACAGCGTCAGGGCCAGCGAGCGCGGGATGGGCGTGGCCGTCATGACCAGCACGTCCGGGCTGCGCTGGTCAGCACGCTTGTCGCGCAGGCGGGTGCGGTGCTCGACGCCGAACCGGTGCTGCTCGTCGATCACGACGACGCCGAGGTCGTCGAAGGCCACGACGTCCTCCAGGACCGCGTGCGTGCCGATCAGCAGGCCGACGTCACCGACGGCCAGCTCGGCCAGCAGGCCGCGGCGCTTGCGCCGGGTGGTGGAGCCGGTCAGCAGCTCCAGTCGCGGGCCGGTCGGGGCGTTCACGCCGAGGGGCGCGAGCAAGGCGGTGAGCGTGCGCAGGTGCTGTTCGGCCAGCACCTCGGTGGGTGCCATCAGCACGGCTTGGTGCCCGTGGTCAAGCGCGCACAGCATCGTCCAGGCCGCCACCAGGGTCTTGCCCGAGCCGACATCGCCCTGCAGGAGCCGGTGCATCGGCTTGGCCGCCGCCAGATCGGCTCCGATGCCGTCGAAGGCTCGCGACTGCGCGCCGGTCGGCGCGAACGCCAGCCCCGCCACAAAGCGGGCAGCCAAGCCGCCGGGCACAGGTGGCTGCGCCAGCCCCACTGCCTCACACTCCAGTCGGTAGCGGCGCTGCTGGAGCCCCACCTGCAGGCTCAACAGCTCGTCGTAGACGAGGCGGTCACGCGCCGGACCAACCTCGTCGAGACCCGCCGGCCGGTGGATGCGCCGTAGGGCGCTGTCCAGGTCGAGCAGCCCGTGGCGCCGGCGCAGCTCAATCGGCAGGTAGTCAGCCAGGTTGCCCAGGCCCTGGAGGGCGGCCGTTGCATAGCGGGCGATGCGGGCCGACGGCAGGGCCTCGGTGGCCGGGTAGGTGGGCTGGATGCGGTCGGCCTCGTCGGGCGCCTCCCCCTCGTCGAGCACCACGAGCTTGGGGTTGCGCAGCTGCAAGGCGGAGCGGAAGCGCTCCAGGGTCCCGCTGACGGCCACGCGTGTGCCGGCCGGGGTCTGGCGCGCCCGCCACTCCTGGTTGAAGAACGACGCCTCGACGCGGCCGCCGGCATCGTCCACGAGCTGCGCCTTGGCGATGGTCAGACGCCGGCCGCGGGGACGGATCACATTCCAACGGGCGACCGTCCCGACGATCGTCACCGGTTCGTTCAACGGCGCGTCGCTCAGCGCCACCTGCTCGCCGATGTCGCGGTAGCGGCCCTGGTGCGGGTAGTGCTCCAGCAAGTCGCGCACGGTGGCGATCCCCAGGGCCTGCCGCAGCGTCCTGGCAGCACGCGAGGTGACACCCTCGACCAGCGCCACGTCCGCGTCGAGCCAGGCCTGAGCCTCGCTGCTGGTGGTGGTTGGCGTGGCCGCCGTCATCGACTCGATTCTAGGAGTGCACCCGGCGCGATCCTGGCATCCTGCAGTCATGCTCACGGTCCGCCGGATCGGCAACGACCGCGTCGACGTGGTTCCCGCGGCGACGCTGGACGCCGCTAGGACCGAGGCTGGGGGCTTTCTTTGGGTCGACCTGGTCGGTTCTGACCCCAGCCACACCGAGCTGCTGTGCCGGCTGGGCGTCAACGACTGGGTGGCCGAGGACATCCTGCAGCCCAGCACCCATCCGAAGGCCGAATCGCACGACGATCATCTGTTCGTGGTCGTCCACGCAATCGACCTGCAACTGGTCGACGGCCAGTTCGGGCAGCTGGACACCTGCGAGCTGGACATCGTCATCGGGCCGGGATGGCTAGTCACCCATGCCGCCGGGGAGCTCGAAATCATCGCCGGCACCCGTCAGGCGTTGGAACGCGACCCGCATCTTGGCACCACGCCAGGGATGCTGGCGCACACGCTGCTCGATCAGCTGGTCGACGTCTACGAGCCCTACATCGACGACTTCGTCCCTCGGGCAATCGACGAGGTCGAAGCTTCGCTGTTCACCGAGCGCCAGCCCGACCCAGCAGTGCGCATCGAGATCTACCTGCGTCGCCGTGATGTCCAGCGGCTGGTACGGGTCGCCGGCCCGCAGGCCCACGCCGTGCAGCGCCTGACGGCCATGGCCGGCGAGTTGGCGGCGGCCGGGCGGTTGCCCGACTACCGAGCCTTGTTCGCTGACATCGCCGACCGGCTGGCCTACGTGGCCAACCAGACCAGATCGCTGACCGATCAGCTCGACACCGCCTTCGACCACTACGAGGCGGTGGTGGCCCACAACCAGAACGAGATCGCCAAAGTTCTGACCATGGTCGCGGCGGTGCTGCTGCCGATCACCGTCGTCGCCGGCATCTACGGCATGAACTTCGTGTACATGCCGGAGTTGGACGAGCGCTGGGCGTACCCCGCCGTGATGGTCCTCAACGTCGTCATCGTGGTGGTGAACCTGATCCTGTTCCGCCTCAAGGGCTGGATCGGCGGGCGAGGGCGGACCGCGCGGGTGGCGAGGACGCTGCAGGTCGGCGCGGGGCGGGTCGTGCGGGCACCGGCCATGGGCGTGCGGGTCGCCGGTCGGTCGGCGGCGCGGCTGGCACCGTGGCGGCTGCTGCGTTAGCCTTGCCGTTGATTGCCGCTGGCCGGCAGCCTGCCTTTGCGCCGCGGCCGCTTCACCTTGTTCCACTGCTCCTCTCGACGAACTTCCGACCGATGTGAGGCACCCATGGCCGTGTGCGAGATCTGCGACAAGCGCCCGCATTTCAACTACCAGGTCAGCTTCTCGCACCGCCGCTCCAAGCGGAAGTGGAGCCCCAACGTGCAGCGGATCCGCATCTGGGACAGCGGCGGCGTCCGTCGCGCCTCGGTGTGCACCTCCTGCCTCAAGGCCGGCAAGGTGCAGCGCCCGCCCCAGCGCACCGCCTGATCATCCTTGCAAGACGGCTCCGAGAAGCGGGCTGAGGTTCACCCGTGGCGGCGCCAGCCGTGATCGACCGGCCCGATGCCGGCACCGAGCCGCAGTCCGTGCTCGATGGCGCCGGTGACGTAGGCCTTGGCGGCGCGCACGGCGCCCTCGATATCTTGGCCGAGGGCGAGATAGGCCGCGATCGCCGAAGCAAGGGTGCAGCCGGTGCCGTGGGTGTCGGTCGTCGGCGAGCGAGGCGCGGTCACCAGAACCTCTTGCTGCCCGTCGAACAGCAGGTCGACGGCCTCAGCGCCTTCCAGATGCCCGCCTTTGACCAGGACCCACTGTGGGCCAGGCGCGCTGGATGGCCCCTGCGTTCCCGGCCGCATGAGCGCGAAGACGGCTTCGGCCGCCGCGAGCAGATCCGCAGGTGAGCTGACCTCGACGCCGGTCAGGATCTTGACCTCACCGAGGTTGGGTGTGACGACGGTGGCCAGCGGCAGGATCTGCTGCCGCAACGCCGCCACCGCAGCGGGGCGCAGCAGCGGGGCTCCATGCTTGGAGGCGCACACGGGATCCACCACCAGCGGCGCCCAAGGATGCACCCGCAGGTAGTCGGCAACGGCCTCGACGATCGCGGCGCTCGACAGCATCCCGGTCTTGACCGCGTCTACGCCGATGTCGCCGACGACGGCATCGATCTGCGCCCGCACGAAGTCCGGCGGCACCTCGTGGACGCCGTGCACGCCCACCGTGTTCTGGGCGGTCAGCGCGGTCAAGGCGCTCATGCCAAAGGTGTCGAGCTCCTGAAAGGTCTTGAGGTCCGCCTGGATGCCCGCGCCACCTCCCGAGTCCGACCCGGCGATCGTCAGCACACGCGGCAACGTCATGCCGGCTCCTCGCTCACGCCGGCTCCCCCCGGTAGTGATCCCAACCCATGCCGGCCAGGTCGCGGGTGCTGCCGTCAGCCAGCAGCAGGCGGGTAGCGGGTGGCCCTTGGCCGACGTCTCCGACGACAACCCCGCCGACCTCGGAGGCGACGGTGTCCGCGCGGTCCCGAGGGACCGCGGCCAGCAGCGCGTAGTCGTCCCCGCCGCCGCAGACGAAGTCCAGCGGATCACGGCCGAGTGCGATGGCCGCCGCCACCACGCCGTCGGCGACCGGCAACGCCTCCGCGCTGACCGTCGCGGAGACATCCGAGGCCCTGCAGATGTGGCCGAGGTCGGCTCCCAACCCGTCGGAGACGTCGATCATCGCCGTGGCCCCGAGCTCGGCCAGGCTGCGTCCCGCCTCGACGTGTGCCTCGGGCCGGCGGTGCACCGCCAGCAGGCGCTCATCAGGCTGGAAGCCCTTGCGATCCTGTGCCAGGGCGGCGGACGCCGCGCCGAGCGTCCCCACGACCACCAACCGGTCGCCGGGACTCGCCCCCGAGCGGCGCACCGCCCTGGCGACGTCGACGTCGCCCAGCACGGTGACCGACAGGGCCAGCGCGTCGGCGGCCACGGTGTCGCCACCCACCAGGCGCAACTCCCAGTGCCGGCACGCCTCGTCCATCCCCGCATACAGGGCCTCGACATCGGCGGCCGGCACGTCGGACGGCCGGCACAGCCCGACCACCGCCACCGTCGGTACCGCGCCCATGGCGGCGATGTCACTGACGTTGACCGCCACGGCCTTCCATCCCACATCGCCCAGCGACGACAGGTCGCGCCGGAAGTGCACGCCCTCGACGAGGACGTCCACGGCGATGCACACCCCGCGACCACCGACCTCGACGACGGCGGCGTCGTCACCGTGGCCGACGATCAGCCCCTCGCCGTCCACGGCGAGGAACGGCGCCAGCCGCCGGATGAGGTCGAACTCCCCCTCGGTCATACTCGTGTGTCCTACCGCTTCGCGACATGAGAACAGGCGGCCAGTATCGCGGGCACAACTGGCGCCCGTTAGGCTGCCGCGATCCCGGCAAGCGAAAGGACCTCCACGGTGGTCTCGGCGTACATCCTGATCCTGACCCAGGTCGGCAAGGCGGCGCAGGTCGCCGCGGCCGTCTCCGACATCGAGGGCGTCGAGGCCGCCGAGGACGTCACCGGGCCTTACGACGTGATCGTGCGGGCCAGGGCCAACGACGTCGACGAGCTCGGACGGCTGGTGGTGGCGCGCATCCAGGCGATCGAGGGCATCGACCGGACCCTGACGTGCCCGGTCGTGCACCTATAACCTCTCGGGGAAGCCTCAGGGGGCGTAGCGGGCTTCAGAGCGTGCGGCGTCGAACGCCAGATCCAGCAGCCGCGCAATCAACGCCGGGTACTCCAGTCCCTGGGTCTGCCACACGTAGGGGAACATCGACACCGGCGTGAACCCGGGGATGGTGTTGATCTCGTTGACCAGCACCTGACCGGTCGCCTCGACGTAGAAGAAGTCGACGCGGGCCATGCCCCTGGCCCCGATCGCCAAGTAGGCCTCGCGCGCGTAGCGCCGGCAGGTCTCGGCGACCTCGTCGGGCAGGTCGGCCGGGCATCGCAGCACCAGCTCGTCGTCGAGGTACTTGCCCTCGAAGTCGTAGAACTCGCGGGTCGTGGTGATCTCACCGGGCGGTGTCACCTCGATGTCGCTGTTGCCGATCACGCCGCATTCGACCTCGCGGATGCTGTCAAGGCCGGCCTCGACGATGGCGACCCGGTCGAAGCCGAGCGCCTCGTCCACCCCGGCGATCACGTCGTCGCGGGAGGCGCACTTGCGGATGCCGATCGACGACCCCTGCCGCGCCGGCTTGGTGAACAGTGGGTAGGGCAGCGCCGCCTCGACCTCGTCGAGCACAGCCGCCTGGTCGGCGTCCCACAGCTGGCGACGCAGCGACAGGTAGGCGACCTGCGGCAGGCCACGCGCGGAGAACACGTTCTTCATCTGGCGCTTGTCGATGCCGACCGCCGAGGACGCCACGTCGGCGCCGACGTAGGGCACGCCGCAGGAGCTGAGCAGTCCCTGGACCGTCCCGTCCTCGCCGTAGGGGCCGTGCAGCACGGGAAAGCAGACGTCGACCGGACCCAGCTCCTCGCCGTTGAACCCGTCGACGAAGCGCACGAGCCGGGGACCCTTGCGGGTCTGCACCAGCCCGACGGTGTCGCCACCCTCTGGCACGCTGGGAAGCACCCCGGGTGCGGTGGCCGCAACCCCGTCGACCAGCGTCCAGCGGCCCTCCCGGGTGATCCCGACGGTGGTCACGAGGTAGCGCTCATCGTCCAATGCTGCCAGCACCGAACGCGCGGACAGGCACGATACCTCGTGCTCGGCGGACCTCCCGCCGAACAGCACGAGGACGCGGATGCGTGTCGTCACCGGACGTCCTCCAGTCCGTAGAACTCGGCCTTAGGGTCGCGGGCCATCAGCGCGAGCACCATGTCCTTCGGGTCCATGCCGTCGCGGACCACCTTGACCACGTGCGCCACGATGGGCATCTCGACGCCGCGCTCCTCGGCGATCGTGAGGATGGCGGGCGACGACTTCACGCCCTCGGCCACCATGTTCATCTCCGCGGTGACCTCATCCAGCGACCGGCCCTTGCCCAGCTCCTCGCCGACGTGGCGGTTTCGCGAGTGGCGGCTCATGCACGTCGCGACGAGATCGCCCATCCCGGCCAGGCCGGAGAAGGTCAGCGGGTTGCCACCGTGCGCCATGCCAAGGCGCGTCATCTCGGCCAGTCCCCTAGTGATGAGCATCGCCTTGCTGTTGTCGCCGAAGCCCATCCCGTCGCCCATGCCGGCGGCCAAGGCCAGGGCGTTCTTGATGGCGCCGCCCAACTCGACACCCACGACGTCGGGGTTGGTGTAGACGCGGAAATACGGGGTGTGGCTCATGGCCTGGACCCGTCCGGTGACAGCGCTCTCGGGTCCGGCCGCCACCGTCGCCCCGGGTAGGCGTCGTGCGCATTCCCGAGCCAGGTTGGGTCCGGAGACGACGACGCAGCGACCGTATGCCACGTCGAGCACCTCTCGTACCACCTGGCTGGCGCGCTGATGGGTGGACAGCTCGATGCCTTTGATCAGGCTCACATAGATGCCGTCGCGCGGGACGAGGTCAACCCAGGTCGACAGGCTGTCGCGCAGCACATGGGAGGGCATCGCCAGCACGACGACCTCGGCGCCAGCCAGCGCCTCCGAGGCGTCCGCGGTGGCTCGTAGCGACGCGTGGAGCTCGATGTCGCCCAGGTAGTCGGGATTGCGGTGGTCGGCGTTGATGACCTTGGCGACCTCGTCGCGCCGCGCCCACAGCACCGCGTCCTCGCCGGCGTCGATGCACATCTGGGCGAACGCCGTTCCCCAGGAACCGGCGCCCATGACCGCGACCTTGCCCATCCTTCACACCTTCCTGCCACCCCCGCCGCCCGCAGTGTAGGCAGCCCCTCAAAGCCTGGAGTCCCGTACGTTGTCGCCCTGGCGTTGACAAAGTCGCGGGACCCGGGTGGCAGCGCACGGCGTGGCCCCTATCGTGATCGCATGGAACACGCAGCCCCGGGCAGTGTCGTGGCGATCGTGCCGCTCAAGGCGCTGGACTCGGCAAAGGGGCGCTTGGCGACCGCCGTGAATGCCCGAGGGCGCCGTCGCATCGTCGACCGAATGCTGCGCAGCGTGCTGTCTGCCTGCGACGACTGCGCGTCGGTGACCGACGTGCTGGTCGTGGCCGGTGACGAGCCGGCTGGACGGGTCGCCGCAGCCGCGGGTGCCCGGGTTCTGATCGAGCCCGAGCCGGGTCTGGACGCGGCGCTGGCGGCGGCAAACGCGGCGGCGTCGCGGGCGCGCGTCACGCTGGTGGTGGCCGCCGACCTGCCGCTGGCCAC
>JACCVM010000211.1 GCA_013698135.1 Euzebyaceae bacterium
GCGCCTCGGAAGCCCGGGTGTTCTGGCAGATCGTGATGCCGCTGACCACGCCCGCGCTGGCGACGCTGGGGATCCTGACCTTCCTCGGCTCCTGGAACAACTTCCTGTGGCCGTTGGTCAACAGCACGGACGACAACATGTACACGCTGCCGGTTGCCCTCGCGATCTTCACCAAGGGCCAGTACCAGGCCGACTACGGCCTGCTGATGGCCGGCGCCGTCGTGCTCGTGATCCCGGTCCTCGTGGTGTTCATCGCCCTGCAGCGCTACTTCACTCAAGGCATCGCCACCACCGGCCTCAAGGGATAGCCCGCCCACCCCAAGCGCCCACCCGCAAGGATGCTCATGTCCCGGATCCGCCTCTCCATCATCCTGGTGCTGACGCTGTCGCTGTCGCTGCTGGCGATCGCCCCGGCGTCCACTGCCCCCCGACGCTCGCAGGACCACCGCCGCACGTCAGGCGTGCTGCACCGCTACGCCGAAGACACCTACCGCTCCATGGTGGCCATGACCAACAAGCGCACCGGTCTGACCGCCGACAACCTGTCGGCGGACGGTGAGTGCAGTGAGTACACCTCGCCGACCAACATCGGCGCGTACCTGTGGAGCACGTTGGCCGCCCGCGACGTCGGCCTGCTCAGTCGCCGCCAGGCGCGCCGGCGGCTGGCTCGCACGGTGGACACCGTGGGCCAACTCGAGCGACACGAACCCAGCGGCCAGTTCTACAACTGGTACGACCCGGCCACCCGAGAGAAGCTGACGACCTGGCCGGTGGACGGCAATCCCGTGTACCCGTTCCTGTCGTCGGTCGACAACGGCTGGCTTGCCGCCGGCCTGCGCATGGTGGCACGAGGTGCGCCAGCGCTGCGACGCCCGGCGCTGCGCCTGTATCGCAGCATGGACTTCGGCTTCTACTACGACCCGCAGGTCGGCCAGATCCGAGGTGGCTACTGGACCGAGCTGCCGCCCAACCAGGTCTACGCCCCCCAGGTCAGCGGCGGCTGTGAGACCAGCCCCGCCGAGGGCGACACCGGCGAGGGCTGGACCTGTCACCACTACGGCTCGCTGAACACCGAGCCGCGCATCGCCAGCTACATCGGCATCGCCAAGGGCGAGATCCCGCCGGAGCACTACTTCAAGACCTTCCGCACCTTCCCGTCCACCTGCGACTGGGGTTGGCAGGAGGCAAAGCCGGCCGGCGTCAACCGCAGCTACATGGGCGTTGACGTCTTCGAGGGCCACTACACCTACCGAGGCATGGACATCGTGCCGAGTTGGGGCGGCTCGATGTTCGAGGCGCTGATGGTGCCGCTGTTGGTTCCCGAAGAGCAGTGGGGACCCCGCAGCTGGGGCGTCAACCACCCGCTGTACGTCCGCGCTCAGATCAAGCATGGCCTGAATGAAGCCGGCTACGGCTACTGGGGCTTCTCGCCATCCAACAACCCCGCCGGCGGCTACCGCGAGTACGGCGTGGACCAGATCGGGCTGAACCCCGACGGCTATAGCTCGGACCAGGAGCGGACCGTCGTCGACAGGGGCTTTGCTTCGGACACACCAGGGGAGCCGCCATGCCGCGAGGCCCAGCCGAAGCCGGACAGCTACGGCCACGGCGTCGTCACCCCGCACGCCGCGTTCCTGGCCCTGGACTACAAGCCGAACCGGGCGCTGCGCAACCTGCGACGGTTGCGCCGCGACTTCGACCTGTACAGCGCCCACGGCTTCTACGACGCGGTGGACGTGGTCAGCGGCCAGGTGTCGCGCTACTGGCTCGCCCTGGACCAGGGCATGATCATGGCCGCGCTCGGCAACGAGCTGACCGACGACCACCTGCAGTCCTATTTCGCGCGCGGCCGGGTTCGGCGCGCGGTCAAGCCCCTGCTGAAGATGGAGCGGTTCACCGCCGGATACGCCCGTTGAAGCGGATCCGGTGACCGCCCTTCCCAAGCAGACAGCCCGTGAGGACTTCCAGCGCCGCGTCGGCCGGCGCTGGAAGGGACCTGCCGGCGGATCCGCAACCGAAACCGAGACGACGCTCGCCGCCCCGGCCGGCCTACAAGCCCCGACCCGCTTGCGCGCCGAGGACGGGCGCGGCCAGGTAAGTCTGCGCTGGCGGCCGGTGCCCGGCGCCATGGGCTACCTCGTCGAGCGGGCCGAACCCGGCTCGCAGGCCTTTTCCCCCGTGGACCACGGCGGCCGCGACGTCCTGGCCTTTCCCGCCCCCTACTACGCCGACACCACCGGTGAGCCCGGTCAGCGCTACCGCTACCGGGTGACGGCGATCGCCGACCTGGAACACGAGCCCGGGCCCCGCTCCTCGGCGGTCGAGGGCGGGCCGCTGACCGAGGGCGAGGCGACGGTGGCCCTGCGCGTCCGCGCCGACGCCCCCGCTGCGCCGCTGCGTCGGGTGTGGCACATGATCGGCAGCGAGCGCCTGTCCCAGTTGGCTGATCCGGTCACGCTCGCTGGCCATCCCGTCGCCGAGGAGTTCGCCGACTCGCTGCGGATCGCCTGTGACCAGCTCGGCGCCGACCGCGTGCGAGCCCACGCGATCTTCCACGACGATCTCGGGGTCTACCGCGAGGTCGACGGCGAGCCGCAGTACGACTTCAGCCGCGTGGACGGCATCTACGACCAGATCCTGGGGATCGGCCTGCGGCCGGTGGTCGAGCTGTCGTTCATGCCACGCCACCTCGCTGCCCAGCCCGAGCAGACGGTCTTCGAGTACGGCGGCATCATCTCGCCGCCGCGCGACTGGGACCGCTGGGGCGAGTTGTGCGCCCGCCTGGCCGCCCATTTCGTCGAGCGCTACGGCCTCGACGAGGTCGCCACCTGGAGCTTCGAGGTCTGGAACGAACCTAATCTCGAGGTGTTCTGGACTGGTACCCAGGCCGAGTACTTCCGGCTGTACGACATCGCCGCGCGCGCTATCAAAGCCGTCGACGAGCGGCTGCTGGTGGGTGGACCATCGACAGCGGCGGCCGGCTGGGTGGGAGCGTTCTGCGACCACATCCTCGACGAGCAGTCGCCACTGGACTTCGTCTCCACCCACACCTACGGCAACGCGCCGCTGAATGTCCGCGAAGCCCTGCGGGTCCGCGAGCTGGACGACGTCGCCGTGTGGTGGACCGAGTGGGGCGTCACCCCGACCCACTTCTTCGACGTGACCGACGGCGCCTTCGGTGCCCCGTTCGTGTTGCACGGCATGAAGCACGCTCAAGACAGCGCGGACGCGTTGGCCTACTGGGTGATCAGCGACCACTTCGAGGAGCTGGGTCGCGCGCCGCGGTTGCTGCACGGCGGCTTCGGGCTGCTGACGATCGGCAACCTGCGCAAGCCCCGGTTCTGGGCACTGGCCCTGGCCGAGCAGCTCGACGACCGGCTGTGCGAGGTCGAGCTGCGCGGCGACGGGGCGGGGACGCTGGTCGACGCCTGGGCCTCGCGCACCGACGACGGGCAGGTCGACGTCCTCGCCTGGAACGGCACGTTCGACCAGTCCAAGGCTGCCAGCGACCCGCTGCTCCTGCGTCGCCTCGTGGTCACGGTGTCGGGCCTGGACGCCGCCGACTACGACGTGACGATCGTGCGCGTCGACACCAGGCACTCCTCGATCGCGGCGCACTGGGACTCCGACAAGGCCTGGCCCGACGCGAACGAATGGACTGCCCTGCGGACGGCTGACCGCCTCGATGTCGAAGATCTGGGTGTCGCGACGCCGACCGACGGCTGCGTCGAACTCGACCTGCAGCTACCGATGCCAGGCGTCGCCCGCATCCGACTGCGGCCACGCTGAACGACAGGCTCCGGCCGCCTTGGGGCCGTCGTGGCCAACCGCGTCAAGCGGCATCGACGCGCAACGCGGTATGCCGGGCGATGACATCGAAGTCCACGTCGCGGTGCAGCACCATCGCATTGCTGCGCAGGGCGACCGCCGCGATGACGCAGTCGGTCATCTTGCGAACGGTTTCGCCTCGCTGGCGACAGGCGCGGTAGATCGCCGCGGCCTGTTCGTAGGTTCCCAGGCCACCGACCGCGAGCAGCTCACAGCGATAGAGCAGGCGCCGGAGTGCAGCCACGCCCGCCGCGTCGTTCGGGCCGGCCAGCAGCTCCATGACCACGATCTCTGTCGTGGCGACAGGCTGGTCTTGCGACAGCAGCGTTCGAAGGCGCCGGTGGACCGAACTGTCGCTGGCCCGCAGGTATTCGATCCACGCGGACGTGTCGGCGAGGATCACCGCTAGCCAAGATCGTCGGGAGCGCGAATCTCGTCGAGGTTGCCTTCCCAACCCGTGCCTTCCATGGCCAACGCCTCAGCCGTGGTCATCGGATCGCCGACCAGGTTGCGCAGCGCCACGTCCACCGCTTGTCGCTTGGTCGTCAGGCCGTGCAGCCGCATCACCCGCCGCAGGAGCTCGTCGTCGATGTCGATGTTGGTCCGCCCCATTGACACCAAGGTACACCTACATACACCTCGATACATCAGGATGTGCGGGCCCATCATCGTGGCGCACATCCTGGGTGGTGGGGATCGGGTACCGATTCGGTAGCGGATGCCCACCAGGGACGGTCAGCGGCGGTCACAGGTACAGGCCGCTGGCGAGGTACGGCGTCATCGGGCCGAGCCGGCCTCGGGTCAACAGCGCCCCGCCGGGCTTGAGCACCAGTCCCGCGTCGTAGGCGGTGCGGATGGCCCACTGCTGCGAGCCGGTGACCGCCCAGATGTCAATGTCGTCGTCTCCCACCGCAGCGAGAACATGGCGTAGCAGCTCGCACGCCACCGCCTCGGTGGTCGCGGCCAAGAGCACGACGCGCCCCTCGCGCCACAGCACATAGCCGCGCTCACCGCCTCGGTCCAGCACCGCGAAGCGGCTGCCGAGGTCTCGGATGAAACGCACGTCGTTGCCGTTGGCCCCATGCGGGACACCACGTACCCGGCGATCGACCTCGACGGTCAGGCCGAAGTCGTCGTCGCCGCCCTCGCGGACGCCGACCGGTGCCGGCGGCCGATGGCGTACCCGGCCGCTGATCTCCATCGCCGGATGCAGCACGAAGCCCGAGGTGGTGTAGAGGCGCAGGGCGCGGGGGTCGGACGAGGCCATGATGATGCCGGCCTCGGCGTCCTTGCCGTAGTCCAACGCGGCGTCCAACAGTCGGCGACCGATCCCGCCACTCTGCGACTCGGGGTGGACGTGGAGCATGGGCAGGCACCACAGGTACTCACGCAGCAGCGCGACAACATGGCCGACGATGCGCCCGCCCTCGACGGCGACCAGGCAGCCGTCCGGATCGGTGCCCAGTTGGTGGTGCAGTCGGGCGGCGTTGCGCTCGTGGACGTCGTCGGGCACCAGCTCCGGCTCGCGGCCTTCCTCGCGGTCCTGTGCCTCGAAGGTGGCCATCTTCTGCTCGTCGACACCCGCGACGTCGTCGGTGGTCATGGGTCGGATCCGCACGTTCATCGCGGGCACGCTACTGCAACGCCGGACCGCAGCAGCGGCGGTCGTGTGCCCGCCTCAGTCGCGCGCGCCGGCCCGCGTCGTGCTGCCGACGATCATGCGTTATCCCGGCCGGTCCGGGCGGGCGACCGGCTGCTCCTCCAGGACGCTGCTGCCACTTCCCCCGCGCGAGTCCCACTGCCAGGTCTCGTGCAGTCGCACGCGACCGTCCGCCAGCTCTTCGACGCGGTCGGTTGTGTGCCCGCTGGCGGTCTCGCCGGCGGTGTCCAGCTGGCTGTAGCGCAGCCGCAGCGTGGTGCCGTCACAGGTGCCGACCACAAAGCCAAGGCGGATGGCGCCGCCGGAGTAGCGACCCCACACCATGTCGCCGGCCTGGCGGAAGCGAAACTCGGTGGCGGGGCCGACCTGGCCACCGGCCACGTCGCCAGCGGGACGCAGCACCCGCCCGTCCATGTCGACCATGCGTGCCTCCTGGAGGGTGAGGGCCGGCAGCCCGTGGCGTCAGCCGGCGGCCGCGATGTCGTCGCGCCGCTGCAGCCCGTCGAAGCGGATGCGGTCGGCCGCCGCGTAGGCCGTCTCGCGGGCCTCCCCGACGGTGCCGGCCAACCCTGTGACGGCCAGCACGCGGCCACCAGCCGTGACCACCTGGTCACCGTCGAGGCGAGTGCCGGCGTGAAATACCAGCGCACCGTCCACCGCCGCCGCTTCGTCCAGGCCGTTGATCGGCTGGCCGGTCTGGTACTCGCCCGGATACCCGCCGGAGGTTAGGACGACGGTCACCGCCGAGTGGTCGTCCCAACGGGGCGCCGGCACCTGTGCAAGCCGCCCGGCGGCGCAGGCCGCGAGCACCTCGGCGAGGTCGGAGGCCAACCGTGGCAGCAGGGCTTGGGTTTCCGGGTCGCCGAAGCGAGCGTTGAACTCCAGCACCTCCGGCCCGCCAGGGGCAAGAACGAGACCAGCGTAGAGCACCCCGACGTAGCCGGCGCCACGCACGGCCAGCTCGGCGAGAACTGGGCGGAACACGCCGTCACGCAGCCCGTCGAACGTCGCTTCATCGAGAGGGTACGGGCAGTAGGCGCCCATTCCCCCTGTGTTGGGCCCGGCGTTCCCGTCGTGCGCTCGCTTGAAGTCCTGCGCCGGGGCCAGCAGCATCACGTCGCTGCCGTCGCACAGTCCGAACACCGACACCTCGGGGCCTTCGAGGAACTCCTCGATCAACACCGTCGAGCCGGCCGCCCCCACGAGCTGATCGACCATCAGCTCCTTCAGTGCCTCACCGGCTGCAGCCTCGTCGGCGCAGATGCGTACGCCCTTGCCGGCGGCCAGCCCGTCGGCCTTGACGACATAGGGCGGGTCGAAGCTTCGCAGCGCGGCGAGGGCCGACTCAGCATCGTTGCCGGCCCAGTAGCGGGCGGTCGGCACCCCCGCGGCGGCCATCACCTCCTTGGCGAAGACCTTGGAGCTCTCGATGCGCGCCGCCTCGCTGGACGGGCCGAACACGGGGATGTCGGCGGCCTGCAGGCTGTCGGTCACGCCGGCGACCAGCGGGGCCTCGGGTCCGACGACGACGAGGTCGACGCGCTCGCGGACGGCCAGCTCGCGGACCATCGCCGTGTCGGTCGGGTCGACGTCGTGCAGCTCGGCGACCTCGGCGATGCCGACGTTGCCTGGAGCGCACAGGACCGCGTCCACCGACGGCGCCCGCGCCAACGCCCAGCACAGGGCGTGCTCACGCCCACCGCCGCCGAGGACGAGAACCCTCACGTCCGTTCGAGGGTCTGGGAGCGGGCGGGGCCGACCGAGACCCAGCGGATGGGCACGCCGCACAGCTCCTCGAGACGGTCGACGTAGGCCCTAGCCTCCTTGGGCAGATCGGCGTAGTCGCCGACCGCCGTCAGGTCGTCGCCCCAGCCGGGGAGCTGGTCATAGACCGGCTCGGCGTGGTGGAAGATCGACTGGTGCGGCGGGAAATGGTCGTAGTCGGTGCCCTGGTAGCGGTAGGCCCGGCAGACCCGCAGCGTCTCGAACGCCGACAGCACGTCAAGCTTGGTCAGGAAGTGCTCGGTGAGGCCGTTGACCCGGGCGGCGTAGCGGGCCAGGACGGCGTCGAACCAACCGACCCGGCGGCGGCGCCCGGTGGTGGTGCCGTACTCCTGACCGACGTCGGTCATGCGCTCGCCCAACTCGCCGGTCGGGTCGCCGCTGGCTGCCGAGCGCTGCACGCTCGACTCGCCCCCCAGCTCGGTGGGGAAAGGTCCTGCCCCCACGCGCGTCACGTACGCCTTGGTGATGCCGATCACCCGCTCGACGTCCTTCGGACCCAGCCCGGCGCCGGTCAGCGCGCCGCCAGCCACCGGATTGGACGACGTGACGAAGGGATACGTCCCGTGGTCCAGGTCCAGCAGCGTGCCCTGCGCGCCTTCCAGCAACACCGTTTTCCCGTCCTCAAGGCCGTCGTGCAACAGCGTCATGGTGTCGGCGATGTAGGGCCGGAGGCGTTCGGCGTAGACCGCGTACTCGGTCTCGATGTCGGCTGCCCTCATCGGCAACCGGTTGTAGACCCGCGACAGGACCGCGTTCTTTTCTTTCAACACGACGTCGAGCTTCTCGCGGAAGATCTTCATGTCGTACAGGTCCTGCACCCGCAGGCCGACCCGAGCCGCCTTGTCGGCGTAGGTCGGGCCGATGCCGCGTTTGGTGGTGCCCAGCTTCTGCCGCCCGAGGTAGCGCTCGGTGACCCGGTCCAGCTCCCGGTGGTAGGGCATGATCAGGTGCGCGTTGCCGCTGATCTTCAGCTTCGATACGTCGATGCCCTGGGCGACGAGTGTGTCCAGCTCCTCCAGCAGCACACCCGGGTCCAGGACCACCCCGTCGCCGATGACCGGCGTCACGTTCGGGTACAGCACGCCCGAGGGGACCAGGTGCAGCTTGAGCGTTCGAGGGTGAGTTGGGTCTCCGGCGATGATGGTGTGGCCGGCGTTGTTGCCACCCTGGTAGCGGACGACGTACTCCACGTCGTCGGCGAGCAGGTCGGTGGCCTTGCCCTTGCCCTCGTCACCCCATTGGGTGCCGACGACGACCCACGCGGGCATTATCTGTGCCCTCCCGCTTCGCTACTTGAGGGCATTACGGTCAGCGCTCGATCCGAAACCGGATGCGGATGTGGGTGCGGTACTCGGCGATCGAATCGTCGGTGACCATCGCCGAGGTCTCCAGCACGTCGAAGCCCTCGACGCCTCGCAGCGTCTTGGTGGCCTCGTCGAGTGCCTTGTTGGCAGCATCGCGCCACGACTCGGTGGACACCCCCACAAGGTCGATCGTCTTGATGACCGCCATGGTCGTCCGCTCCCTGTCTGTTCCGCGCGCCCTGGCCAGCCTAACGCCCACCGGGGCGTGCGCGTCCACCCCGCACGCGGAAAAGGCGCGCCAGATAGGCGCGCCTTTTACCGGTGCGCAGCGTGCTAGGCGGTCTTGCGACCGGCCACCGCTCGGTAGATGAGCAGCAGGATGACGGCGCCGATGATGGCCGACACCCATGTCGCCAAATCGAAGAACTTCTCGTTGACGTTGATGCCGAACAGCGCGCCAGCCAGGAACCCACCCAGAATGGCTCCGACCACGCCGATGATCATGGTGACCACGATGCCGCCCGGGTCGTCACCCGGAAGGACCGCTTTGGCGATCGCCCCGGCAATCAGTCCCAGGATCAGGAACGCGATGATGCCCATTTGTCTCCCTCCGCCCCCCTAGGGGCTGGACATTTGCACTGGCCGCAAGCTGCGTCCAGGTCGAATCATTCCGCCATGGCTTGAGCGACAAACACTGGCGCTCAGAAGCGAGGCGGTGCACGCAGACGCATGCTAGGGGCTTGGGTAGAGTGCGCCCAGGAGGCACTCCCGTAATTCCGCCATCGCGACGACCGAGGACGGTATCCATGGAACTCGGCTATTCCGGCAAGCTGTACATCCTGGCCTTCGACCATCGCGGATCGTTCCAGAAGAAGATGTTCGGCATTGACGGCGACCCCAACCCCACCGAGACCGAGCGGATCGCCGACGCCAAGAACCTCATCTTCGATGGCATGGTGATCGCCGCCCAGGCCGGCGAGGACGCCTCCACGATGGGTGTGCTCGTCGACGAGCAGTTCGGTGGCGACATCCCGGCGCAGGCTCGCAAACGTGGCCTGAAGCTGGCGATGCCGGTCGAGCGCAGCGGGCAGGACGTCTTCGACTTCGACTACGGCGACGACTTCGGCGCGCACATCGAGCAGTTCGACCCGGACTTCTCCAAGGTGCTCGTTCGCTACAACCCCGACTCTTCGGACAAAGAAACCAACATCCTGCAGCTGCAGCGGCTCAAGACGCTGGCCGACTGGCTGCATGCCCACGACCGCAAGTTCCTCTTCGAGCTGCTGGTGCCGGCCGAGCCCGACCAGCTCGAGTCAGTGGGCGGCGACACCGACCGCTACGACGCCGCGCTGCGCCCGGACCTGATGGTGCGCGCCATCCGCGAAATCCAGGACGCCGGCATCGAGGTCGACATCTGGAAGATCGAAGGGGTCGACGAGCGCGAGGACTGCGTTCGCATCGCCGAGCAGACCCGCGCCGGGGGCCGTGACAACGTCGTCTGCGTGCTGCTGGGCCGAGGTGCGGACAACGACCGGGTCGACTCCTGGTTGCGTCAAGCCGCACCGGTGCACGGCTTCACCGGCTTCGCCATCGGTCGCAGCATCTGGTGGGACTCGCTGAAGGCCTACCTGGACGGGTCGCTGGACCGGGAGAAGGCCGCCGCCCAGATCGCCCAGAACTACACCCGCT
>JACCVM010000215.1 GCA_013698135.1 Euzebyaceae bacterium
GATTTTCAGCGCGGAGTCCGAGGCCTGCATACCACTGCCAGCGCTGGGCGATCCAGTACTCGTGCCACGCTTCGTCGGTGCCAGGACGGACGAAGAACTCCATCTCCATCTGCTCGAGCTCGCGGACTCGAAAGATGAAGTTGCGCGGCGTGATCTCGTTGCGGAACGACTTGCCGATCTGCGCGATCCCGAAGGGCACCTTCTGGCGGCTGGTCAACTGCACGTGGCCGTAGTCGACGAACATGCCCTGGGCGGTCTCGGGACGCAGCCACACCTGCGCCGCGGTGTCCTCCGTCGGGCCCACGAAGGTGCGGAACATCAGGTTGAACTGCTTCGGGTCGGTGAACTCGGTGCCGCCGCAGTTGGGGCAGGTGATCGTCCCCGACTCATCGGGCTCGAGGTGATCGGCGCGCAGCCGCTGGTTGCACGACATGCACTCCACCAGCGGGTCGGTGAAGCCCTCGACGTGACCGGACGCCTCCCACACCCTCGGGTGCATCAGGATCGACGACTCGAGCCCGACGACGTCGTCGCGCAGCTGGATCAGCGACCGCTTCCAGGCCGCGCGGACGTTGTCGCGCAGCGCGGCGCCGAGCGGGCCGTAATCCCAGGCTCCTCGCAGCCCACCGTAGATCTCCGAGGACGGGAAGATGATGCCGCGGCGCTTGCACAGCTGGATGATTGTGTCCATGGACACGCCGGTGTCGCCGGGCGCGGTCGGGGCGTCCGGGCCAACGCGGTTGACGTCGGCGGAGAACGCGGGCGGCAGATCAGACTCGGTCGGAGCCGACAGTGAGGAGAGATCAGTCACGTCGGCGAGCATAGCGAGCGCATTGCGGAGCCCCCTCGGCGGCCGCTGAACCCCGGCCTACAGGATCTGCGACAGAAACAGCTTGGTGCGGTCCTCCTCGGGACTGGTGAAGAAGTGCTCCGGTGTGCCGACCTCGACGATCTGGCCGTCGGCCATGAACACGACGCGGTCGGCGACCGAGCGCGCGAAGCCCATCTCATGGGTGACGACGATCATCGTCATCCCGGACTCGGCAAGCTCCTGCATGACGTCGAGGACCTCTTTGATCATCTCGGGGTCCAGCGCCGAGGTCGGTTCGTCGAACAGCATCACCTTCGGCTGCATGGCCAGTGCCCTCGCAATGGCCACGCGCTGCTGCTGGCCGCCCGACAGCTGCCCCGGGTACTTCGCCGCCTGCTCCGGGATCTGCACCCGCTCGAGCTGCTGCATCGCCGTCTCCTCGGCCTTGCGCTTGTTCCAGCGCCGCACCTGGCGGGGGCCGAGGGTGATGTTCTCGAGCACGGTCATGTGCGGAAAGAGGTTGAACTGCTGGAAGACCATGCCGACCTCGCGGCGGATCTCGGTGATGTGGCGTACGTCGTCGCTCATCTCCACGCCGTCCACGACGATGCGGCCGCGGTCGTGCTTCTCAAGGCGGTTGATGCAGCGGATGAGGGTGGATTTGCCCGAGCCTGACGGCCCGATGACGACGACCACCTCCTGCTTGCCGACCCGCAGGTTGATGTCCTCCAGCGCCTGGAAGTCGCCGAACAGCTTGTCGACGTTCTCACAGACGATGATGGGCTCGCCGGTCCCGCCAACCGTTGTGGCGTCGGCGTTGATGGTGGCGTCGGTCATGAGGAGTCGGCCTCCTGCGCTGCGCTCAGCGTTCTCCCACCGCGAGCCGGCGCTCCAGCCGCTGGCTGGCGCGCGACATCGCGTAGCAGAACGTCCAGTAGACGAAGGACACGAACACCAGTGCTTCCGCCTGCAGGCTTTGCCCCCGGAAGTCGTCCTGCTGGGTCACGAGTTGGGCGACGCTGAGGATCTCCAGCACGGCGAGGAACGCGACCAGCGACGTGTCCTTGAACAGGCTGATGAACTGCCCGACCAGCGCGGGGATGACGTTGCGCAGAGCTTGGGGAAGCACGATCAGCCGGGTGGTCTTGACGGGCGAGAGGCCGATCGCCTGCGCGGCCTCGACCTGTCCCGAGGACACTCCCTGCAGGCCCCCCCGCACGATCTCGGCGACGTAGGCAGCGGTGAACGCCACGAAGGCGACCAGCGCCCGCGTGACGAGTCCCGGCCGCGGCACGCCGACGGGCAGGAAGAAACCGAGGGCGAAGCCAGCCATGAACAGCAGCGTGATGAGCGGGACGCCCCGGATCAGCTCGATGTAGCCGACGCAGACCACCCGCACGGCCGGGAAGGACGAGCGACGACCGAGCGCGAGCAGGACGCCGATGGGGAATGACAGCGCGATGCCGGCCACCGCAAGGAACAGCGTCAGCAGCAGCCCGCCCCAGGCGTTCCATGCCACACCACCGAACTGCGTGAGGACGACGAAGATCGCCAGTACGGTGCCCAGATACACCCAATGCACGCGGCGGGCGAGGCGGGCAGGCAGGCGACGACCGAGAAAATGGGCACCGACCAGCACCGCAACGCCGCACAGGGTGAGCAGCGCGGGGGTCGGCGTGCGGGCCAGCGACAGCAGCACCACGATCAGCACGGCCAGCGGCGCCAGGCGCCGGAGGGTGTCGACCGGCCTCGAGGTCGGGCCTGCGGAGGCCGCCATCCCGCTGCCAAGGCCGATGCCGGCCGCGGCCACGAAGATGGCGGCCCACAGCCGCGGGACCTGTTCCCGAGGAAAGCGGCCGATGGCGAAGTTCGTCAGGTTGACGCGGATGATCTCCCAGCGCCCTGACACCAACGCGAAGCGCAAGCCGCGGTAGACGACGTAGGCCAGCAGCAGCCCGAAGATGACGGTGAGGACGCTGTCGAGCGGCGAGCTGAAGAGGTTCTCTCGCACCCAACGGCGCGGCCCGAGGCGCGCGGCGGCGCCGGTGTCGGCCTCCGGCGGCGGCAGCGGCTCCAGCGTGGCCGTGCCGGTAGGCCCGGCGGTCACCGGCTGCCCTTCAGTGCCAGTCTGCGGTTGGCCATGTTGGAGAACAGCGCGATGGTCAGCGACAGCGCCAGGTAGCAGCCCATGAGCACCAGGATCGCCTGCGGCGCCGGGTTGCCGTTGGCGATCGCCTGCTGCGTGATGCGGGTGAGATCGAAGTAGCCGATGAAGACGGCCAGCGACGAGTTCTTGGTCAGGTTGAGGTACTGGTTGGCCAGCGGGGGCACAGCAATCCGCAGCGACTGCGGGAGGATCACGTAGCGCATCCGCTGCCAGCTCGTGAGGCCCACAGCGCTGGCCGCTTCGGTCTGGCCCTTTGGTACCGCAAGGATGCTGCCGCGCACGATTTCGGCGATGTGGCTGGCGGTGTACAGCACCAACCCGAACAGCAACGCCGCGTACTCGGGTCCCAAGCCGATGCCACCCGTCACCCGACGATTGTCGAGGACCGGCGCGGTGAACGCGACCGGCTGCCCAAGCGCGAAGTAGGCGACCACGACCCCTGCGACCAGGACGCCCAGCCCGTACAAGAACCCGTGACTCGGCTCGCCCGTGGCGTCCGAGCGTCGGGTCCGCCAGCGCGCCACAGCGATCGCCAGCGCCGCCACGACCAGCAATGCGACCGTGAAGGCGCCGACGTTGCCGACGCCGTCGCCCCATGGGACGTTCAGCCCCCGGTTGGAGAACACCACGAGTCCGGCGATTTCCAACGCCTCGCTGATGGGGGGCAGGCGCAGCATCACGGCGGTGTACAGGAAGATGATGATGACGAGCACAGGCACGTTGCGCAGCAGCTCGACGTACAGCGCCGCCGCCCTGCGCACCAGCCAGTTGCGGCTCAGGCGGGCGATGCCGATCACCGTTCCCAGCACGGTGGCGATGACGATGCCGACGGCCGCCACCCGCACCGTGTTGAGCAGGCCGACCGCCAAGGCGTCCTTGACGGGCTGGCTGGGGTTGAAGTCGGTGTCGCGGATGTCCACCCGGGTCGGCTGCTCGAGGTAGTCGAAGCTGGTGGGCAGGCTCAGCGCCCGCAGATTGGTCAGCAGCGTGGTGAACAGGAACCACAACGCCCAGGCGATGAGGACCAGGAACAGCGCCTGACCGGCCACACGCAACACGCGCACGTCGCGCCACGGTGGCGGACGAGTCTGCCTGCGGTAGGAAGGGGCGGCCTGCTCGGCGCTCACCGGCGCTCCTGTACCCCGGAGGCACGGGGACGGGCAGTTCCGCCCCCGTGCCGTTCGGCTGGGCTAGCGGTACGGCGGGGCGTACAGCAGCCCGCCATCGGTGTACAGGGAGTTGAGCTCGCGGGGGATCTCAAGCGGGGCGATGTTGCGCTCGTAGATCTCCTCGTAGTTGCCGACCGCGGAGATGACATCGACCGCGAAGTCCGGCTCCAGTCCGAGGCCGGGATCAAGCACGGCTCCCTCCACGCCACCTGCCTGACCAAGGAAGGCGAGGATGGCCGGGTCCTCCGAGCTGGTCATGTCCTCAACGTTGTCCGAGGTCACCCCGAACTCCTCGGCGGCGATGAGGGTCAGCACCGCCCAGTTGACCGCGTCGAACAGGTCCGCCTCACCCTCCCGGACGGCCGGCCCCAGCGGTTCCTTGGAGAAGACCTCGTCGAGGATGCGCACTGAGTCGGCGCCATCCGGCAGGGCGCTGCGCAACCCGGCCAGCTGCGATCGGTCGGAGGTGTACGCGTCGCAGCGATCCTCCTCGAAGGACTGCAGCAGCACCTCGACGTC
>JACCVM010000246.1 GCA_013698135.1 Euzebyaceae bacterium
CGCGGGTAGCGCACCAGCAGCGGCATCCGCAGCGATTCCTCGTACATGAAGCGCTTGTCATACCAGCCATGGTCGCCGAGGAAGAACCCCTGATCGGAGGTGTACACCACCACGGTCTGCGAGGCGACGTCCTCCGAGTCGAGGAAGTCCAGAAGGCGTGCGACGTTCTCGTCGAGGGCGGTGACGCAGCGTAGGTAGTCCTTGATGTAGCGCTGGTACTTCCAGCGCGGCTGTTGGTCGGCGGTCAGCCCCACGGGCACCGAGGCCTTGAAGTCTTCTGCCGGCAGGTCGCGGCCGATCCGCATCGTGGCCTCGCGCGCGGGCGTCGCGCGTCCCTGGTAGTCGTCGCGCAGGGTGGGTGGCTCGTCGATGTCGGTGCCGGCGTACAGCCGCGCGTGGCGCTCGGATGGTTCCCATGCCTCGTGCGGCGCCTTGTGCTGCACCAGCGCGCAGAACGGGCGCGAGCGGTCGCGTCCCGCCAGCCACTCCAGCGCCAGGTCGGTGATGACGTCGGTGACGTATCCCGGCCGCACCACCGTCCGGCCCTGCGGATCCAGGAACTCGGGATTCCAGTAACGACCCTGGCCGGGCAGCACGCTCCAGCGGTCGAACGCGACCGGGTCGTGGGTGCCGCCGTGGCCGAGGTGCCACTTGCCGGACAGGAACGTCTGGTAGCCGCCGGCTTGCAGCAGCGAAACGAAGGTCGGCTGCCGCGCGTCGAACTGCGCGGAGTTCGAGGTGACGCCGTTGACGTGGTTGTACGTGCCGGTGAGGATGCTCGCCCGGCTCGGGGAGCACAGCGAGTTCGTGCAGAAGCAGGCGTCGAAGCGCATCCCCTCGTGCGCGATGCGGTCTATCGCCGGCGTGTGATTGATCGTGCTGCCGTACGCGCTGATGGCGTGGGCGGCGTGGTCGTCGGCCATGACGAACAGCAGGTTGGGGCGGCTGTCGGTCACTGCGCAACCGGACCGGCGTCGCCTCGTGTGGTCACCCTGCGATCGCTTTCTCCAGTGCCAGACAGATCGGCGACCCGGGTCGTACGGTGGGTATAACACCGCCTGCACAAACCACTCGATCGGCAAGGCTGGTGCGCTGTCATTCCCATCACGTTCATGACCGCCAACTTCGTGGCCCGCGAGCTGGGCTACCGGATGCCGGGTGGTTGGGGACAGGGCGACCACGCGACGCGCGAGTGGTTTCGCCCCGAGGCCACCTTCCGCGTTCGGTTCGAAGCGCTGCTCGACGAGGTGGTGGGGCTCGGCTTCGGAGCCATCGACCTGTGGAACGCCCACCTGGACCCGGGCTGGGCCACCGAAACGCACATCGCCGACGCCCAGGACGCGCTGCGCGCTCGTGGTCTGCGCGTGGCCAGCCTGGCCGGTGGGCTGGGAGACACCCGCGAGCGGCTCGAGGCGACCTGCCGGGTCGCGGTGGCGCTCGGCGCTGGAGTCCTGGGCGGTGGGACGCCGCTGCTGGCCGACGACCGAACGTTCCTCGTCCGGACCCTGGAGCGCCACGGGCTCGTCTTCGGGATCGAGAACCACCCCGAGCGCACGCCGGGCGAGATGCTGGCGCAGATCGGGGACACAGGCGGCGGGAGGATCGGCACCACGGTGGACACCGGCTGGTACGGCACCCAGGGTTACGACGCCGCCCGTGCGATCGACGAGCTGGCGCCGCACGTGGTGAGTGTGCACCTCAAAGACGTCCGCCATGCCGGCATGCCGCACGAGACGTGCCGCTACGGCCAGGGGGTCGTCCCTCTCCGGCGCTGTGTCAAGGCCCTGCGCCGCAGCCGCTATACGGGCACGATCAGCGTGGAGCACGAACCGCAGAACTTCGACCCGAGCGCGGACGTGCGGGCGAACCGTGAGATGCTCGAGGCCTGGCTCGCGGACTCCCCGCCGTGAACATCGAACCGGTCAACGTCGCGATCGTGGGCTGTGGGCACATCGCGGCCGGCTACGCCGAGGATCTCCGACGCTACCCCGGCCTGGTGCTGCGCGGCGTCACCGACCTCGACCCGGCACGGTCACGCGCGCTGGCCGCCGATTTCGGATGCCGGAGCTACCGGGATTCCGACGCACTGCTGGCAGACCCGGAGGTGGCGGTGGTGGTCAACCTCACCAGCCACCGGGCGCACGTGCGTGTCACCCGCTCCGCTCTCGAAGCCGGCAAGCACGTCTTCAGCGAGAAGCCGATGGCCCTGCGCACCGCCGAGGCGCGATCCCTGAACACGGTGGCCACCGCGGGCAACCTCCGGCTCGGAGCCGCACCAATCGTGCTGCTCGGCGAGCTGGCGCAAACGGCGTGGCGCATGGTGCGCAACGGGCGTCTCGGAACGGTCCGCCTGGCCTACGCGGAGGTCAATTGGGGACGAATGGAGCGCTGGCACGCAGCTCCGCAGCCCTTCTATGACGCCGGGCCCCTGTTCGACGTTGGGGTCTACCCGCTGACGCTGCTGACCGGAATCCTCGGCCCCGCGGTGCGAGTCACGGCCTCCGCCACCACGCTGCTGAAGCAACGTTGGACGCGTGACGGTCAGCGGTTCAGCGTCGAATCGCCCGACTTCGTCGTGGCCGTGGTGGAGCTCGTGGATGGAACGCTGGTGCGGCTCACGACGAACTTCTACGTGGCCGACCCGGCCCGACAGCGCGGCGTCGAGCTCCACGGGGACGAAGGCTCACTGTGGCTTTCGACATGGTTCGCGTTCGGGGGAAGACTGGAGCACTCCCCACTGGGAGAGCCGTACCGAGACGTTCCGCTGATCCGCACGCCGCAGGTGACGCTCCCGTGGGCAGCCGGCATCGAAGAGCTGGCGCGCGTCGCCGTCGAGGGCGGCGCGCACCTCACCAGCGGCGCCCACGCCGCTCACGTGGTCGAGATCGTCGAGGCGGCGCTGCACTCCGCACGCAGCGGGACACCGGTCGAGGTCCAATCGCGCTTCCCGCGGCCGCAGCCTCTGTCCTGGGCCGCCTAGGGCCGACGCGCCTTGTCGCTGACGGCTCCTCGCCCCTCGAGGCTGTCGGCGAGCGGCAGCGCATAGTGGGCCGCGAGGAGTGCGCCGTAGCTGGGAAGGAACAATGCCGGCACGATCGTCTGGACGGTGACGGCGATCAGCAACGCCTCGATCGTCGCGATCAGCACGAAGCCGATCGGACGCCGCAGGAGCACGGCGACCGCGAGACGAAGTGCCGCCCGCAGGGGCATGGTCTGGCGCTGCGGGTCGAGCAGCACCGGCCAGGCGGCGCCCGCCAACAGCCACGTCGCCAGCGCCACATAGCCCGACACGACGGCTGCCAAGATTGGCAGCGCGCCTCCGGCTTCAAGCCCGATCGCGATATTGCCCGAGGCCACGGCCAGCAGCAGGGCCTGGCCCGCCCCGAGGGCAAGGTGCGGCCAGAAACGGTACCGAACCCCCTCGCCGAAGTGGCCAAGATTGACCGAAGCGCCACGAGCGGCGCGGCCGGCCATCCGCGTCAACCCGCAGGTGACCGGCACCAGGAGCAAGCCCGCCACCAGCGCCGGAGGGTAGACCGCACGGGCCAGCGCGGTCAGGGCCGCCACCGACGCCCAGATCAGATTGGCCAGGACGAAACTGCCCAAATCGTCGATGAGGCTTGCCGCGGCACCGCGCAGACTCCGCCAGACAGACGGTCCGGGCCGTAACCCCCCGCTGGCCGACGCCCGGCGGCCGCCTCTCATGGCCACGACAGGCAGACTGTCATTTGTCCCAGGCTATCGAGCTATCGAGCTGACCCGCCGGAACGACAGGAGAGCCATTGGCCGCGGGTTCCGCCACCCAGCCGCCGACGAAACCGGCTGGCGTCGACCTGGTGGTGTACGGAGCCACCGGCGGCGGTGTGGTCGCGGCGATCGCGGCCGCCGGCCTGGGCCTGCGCGTGGTGTTGGCGGACCCGACGCAGCACCTCGGCGGCATGGTCTCAGGAGGGCTGGGGCGCACCGACGTCGAGCGCCAGGAAACCCTGATCGGGGGCTGGCCCGCGAGCTGTTCGTGCGCATCGGCCGCCACTACGGAGAGCCCATCGCCTATCGGTTCGAGCCCAAGGTCGCTGAACTCGTTCTGCGTGAATGGCTGGACGAGGCGGGAGTGACACTGAGGCCCCAGTGGCGGCTGGCTCAGGTGGACTGGGCCGGCGACCGCATCGGGGCCATCGTCTCGGACAGCGGGGACCGGCTCGGCGCCCACTGCTTCGTAGACGCCACCTACGAGGGCGACCTGCTGGCTCGTGCCGGCGTCTCCTACGCCGCCGGGCGCGATGGCCGGTCGCGGTTCGGCGAATCACTGGCCGGCAGACAGGAGCTGCTGCCCAACCACCACCAGTTCGGTGTGGCCGTCTCGGCCGCGGCGCGGGATGGGGGACTGCTGCCGTACGTCCAGCCCTACTCGGCGATCGGGCCGCTGGGTCACGGTGACGGCAAGCTCCAGTCCTACTGCTACCGAATCTGCCTGACCGAGGATCCGCAGCGGCTGCCTTTGGCGGAACCCGCCGGCTACGACCCCGACCGGTACCTGCTGGTGCGCCGCTACCTCGCCGCGCTCGGCGACTCCGCCGATCTCCGCCACTTCATGGGGATCGGCCAGCTTCCCAACGGCAAGGTCGACGTCAACAGCGGCGGTCCCGTGTCAACCAACCTGCTGGGGGCCAGCTGGGACTATCCCGAGGCCGGCGTCGAGCGGCGAGCGCAGATCGCCGCGGAGCACCAGGCATGGGCCCAGGGATTGCTGTACCTCCTGGCCACGGACCGGGCTGTGCCGATACGGTTGCGCCAGCAGCTGGGTCGCTTCGGACTGCCGGCCGACGAGTTTGCCCGTACGGGCCACTGGCCGCCGCAGCTGTACGTGCGCGACGCCCGGCGGATGCTCGGCGAGTACGTGCTCACCCAGCACGACCTGCAAGCGGGTCGATCCCAACGCGTTGCGGACGCCATCGGGATGGGCGGTTACAACATCGACATTCGGGAGGTCCAGTGGGTAGCGGCTCCGATCTCACGCTTCCCGGACGTGTTCGACGAGGTGCTGACGGAGGGCTACCTCAGCGTGCCGGTGCCGCCGTATCCGCTGCCCTACCGGGTGCTCCTGCCCCCACGCGACGAATGCGCGAACCTGCTGGTGAGCACCTGCATCTCGGCCTCGCACATCGCCTTCGCCTCCTTCCGCATGGAGCCACAGCTCATGATCGCCGGCCACGCGGCGGGCGTGGCCGCAGCGCTGGCGGTGGAAACCGACAGCACAGTCCAGGACGTCGACACGGGTCGGCTGCAGGCGATCCTGCGGGCCCAGGGCCAGGTCCTGGAGCCCTGAGCAATGACGGGCGGGGGCGGCTACTTGCCAGTGGAGCCCGTGGTGGCGATGCCCTCGATGAAGTAGCGCTGGAAGGCGAAGAAGATCAGGATCATCGGCACGGTGACGACGACGCTGGCGGCGGCGAGCAGCTCCCACTGCTGCTGCCCGCCGATCTGCGGGTTGTCGATGATCGCCTTGAGACCGCGCGGCAGGGTGAACAGCTCCACGTCGCGCAGGAAGATCAGCGGTCGGACCAGGTCCGTCCAGGCCACCTTGAGCTCGAAGATGAACACGACGATCAGCGCCGAGCGGGTCAGCGGCAGGGCGACCGACCGCCACATCCGGAAGTAGCCCGCCCCGTCGACGTTGGCGGCCTCGAACAGCTCGCGTGGCAGTCCCAGGAAGAACTGCCGGAGCATGAAGATGTAGAACGCGGACCCGAACAGGTTACCTGCCCACAGGGGGTACAGCGTGTTGTTGAAGCCGAGAGTGTCCCAGATGAGGAACTGCGGGATCATCAGCACCGCTCCGGGCAGCATCATCGTGGCCAGCACGATGGAGAAGATGACGTTGCGGTAGGGGAACCGGAAGTAGGCGAACGCGAACGCCACCAGCGCTGAGCTGATGGTCACGGTGGAAGCGGCCAGGAACGTCACGATGAGGCTGTTCCACGTCCATTTCAACATCGGCGCCATGGCGAACAGGCGGGTGTAGTTGTCGAAGCGGAGCTCGCTGCCGATGAAGTCGTTGCTGAAGACCTCGGCCGGGGGCTTCAGCGACGCGGACAGCAGCCAGATGAGAGGATAGACGAACAGCGCGGTGGCCCCCAGCAGCATGATCAGGAAGACGGCCCGAGCGAGGAAGCTGCCAACCTTTGACCCCGACTTGGTCGCAGCCTCGGGATGCTCGACGCCGGGAACGAAAGAGCGATCAACCTGTTGGCCCTGTTCACGGTCTTGAATGGCCATGTCACTCGCCTCCCTCGTAATACACCCAGCGCTTGCTCGTCTTCACCTGCACGAATGTGATGACGCCGATGACCGCGAACAGCAGCCATGCCATGGCCGACGCGTAGCCCATGTTGAAGAACTCGAACGCGTTGCGGAACAAGTAGATGACGTAGAACAGCGCGGCTTCGCCGGCGGCGCCCGACTGCTGGGAGCCGAAAAACATCGCGTACACCTCGGTGAACAGCTGCAGGGAGGCGATGGTGTTGATGATGAGGGTGAAGAAGATCGCCCCACTGATCATGGGCACGGTGATGCGGCGGAACTGCTGCCAGGCGTTGGCCCCGTCCACCCGCGCCGCCTCGTAGAGCACCTGCGGGACGTTGCGCAGGGCGGCGAAGTAGATGATCACCGTGCTACCGACGCTCCACAGCATCATCACGATGATGCCCGGCTTGATCCAGGCTGGGTCGTTGAGCCAGCTCGGTCCTGGTAAGCCGACCGCCCGCAGGGCCTGGTTGACGATGCCGTCCCGGCCGTTGAGCAACAGCAGGAAGAGGGCTCCGACCGCCACCGCGGGCGTGATGTTGGGCATGTAGAAGGCGGTACGGAAGAAACCTGCCGCCCGCCCCACCTTGTCCAGCAGGAGCGCCAGAGCCAGGCCGCTGAGGATCGTGCCCGGAACGTTGAAGATGGTGAAGAAGACGGTGTTCCACAGACTGGTGCGGATATTCGGATCCGAGAACAGCTCCTGGTAGTTCTCGATCCCGACGAAGTTGGTGTTGGGTACGAGCGGGTCATAGTCGGTGAACGACAGCCACAGGCTCCACAGCATCGGCCCAGCCATGAAGATCAGGAAGCCGATGATCCAGGGCGACATGAAGATGAGCGCCCATAGCAACTCGCGTTGACGGTTGGTTATCCGCCGATGACCAGCTCCGGAGCCACTGTCCTGGCTGCCCGGCGTCTGCTGCTGGGGGTCAGTGCTGCGGATGGCCATCCCGGCCTCCTGTGGTCGAAGTTCACGCGGTCAGCGAGCGGCGGCCTCGATGGCCTCCTGCGCCTCCTGGTCGGCCGCCTGGAGTGCCGCTGCGGGCTCGCCTCCTCCGGTCATCACCTCGTTGACTGCGGTGGTCCAGGCGGTCTCGTACGCTGCCGCGGCGGGCGACGGCGGGATGCTCCTGCCGCTCTCCTGCACGTCCAGCACCGTCTGCACCGCCTGCTCAAGGTTCGGCCACTTGTCGAGCTTGAGGTCTTCAAAGATCACCTCGTCGGCTTCCCGGTTCGCGGTGTAGACCCCAAGATTCGGCTCTTTGTCCTGGTTGCGGTTCTTGGTCCGAAGCTCGGCAGCTTCGATCCAGGTCTCCGCGTTGGTCATCGTGCTGATGAACGCGCAGGCTGCCTCCGGGTTGCTCGCCTCGGCGGGAATTGCCCAGGCGTTGCCGTCTGACCAAGTGAACGGCTCGCCGCTGCGGGTCTCGAAGGGCCGCACCGTGATGTCGACATTGGGCGAGACGTCGGCGAGGACATTCAGGTACCACTGCTCGAAGGGGTTCGCGGCCAGCTGGTCGGCGGCGAACTGGTTGTCCTCGCCGAAGAAGTCCCACGTGTCCCGGAAGTCCAGGAACTTCGTGCGGCCCCCGGCGGCTTCGTGGAGGCCGTTGGAGAACTCGAGCGCCTCAGCCACGCCGGGAGCCTCCAGCTGCGACTGCAACCCGTCCTCGCTGATCATGGGGCTGTCGTTGGCCCAGGCCCACAGCGGGAGGAACTCCGGCAGCTTCGGGTCGATCCCGATGCGGTTGAGCCGGTTCCCGCTCATCTTGGTGAGCTGCTCGTTGGCGTCGGCGATGGCGTCCCAGTCAGACAGGTCGATGGTCTCCGGGTCCAGCCCGGCCTCCTCGAACGCCGGGTTGCTGAGGATCCAGATGCGGCTGTTGAGGAACTCCGGCAGCGCGTAGGCGGTGCCGTCGACCGTCACCTGCTGGACCGCCGAGTCGTAGAAGACGCCCATGTCGATGCCCTCTTGGGCGATGCAGTCGTCCAGCGGCGCGAGGACGCCGCGGGCGATGTAGGTGCCGATGGTGTTGCGGGGCATGTTGACCATGTCCGGCGGCTCACCGCTGGCCAGCGCGGACAGGAACGGCTGCGCTTCGAAGCCGCTCTCGCTGAAGGTCACATTGGCGTCCGGGTACTCCTCGCGGAAACGGTCGATGCGCACCTTGGCGATCTCGTCGCCGGACTCGTAACCGAAGCCGAAGGCGAACAGCGGGCCACTGACCTCGACGGCGCTCTCGCTGCCGCCGCTGGCGCCCCCCGAGGCCTGCGGGGCCGCTTCTTCCTCACCGCCACCACATGCTGCCAGCAGCAGCGCGGCGGTCAGAAGGGCTACGAGCAGCT
>JACCVM010000120.1 GCA_013698135.1 Euzebyaceae bacterium
GTGCCGTGTCCAGCGCCGGGCCCGACCAAGCCCCATCGGCGTGCACGCGGCGCAGCACTCGCCACGCCACCGCCCGCGAGGCAGCGCCTGGCGGCGGAGCGGACGGTGACATGCCGGCAGCATCTGACATTGGAGCGCTGGGTTCAGTCACCCAGGTACTCCCCCTGCGGTCGGTATCCGTTGACGAAGGCGCTGCCGGCCATGCGCGGCTTGCCTGCCGGCTGCACCTCCACCAGTACCAGCCCGCCACCACCGCAGGCGACGACCGGTCCCGCTGGGCATAACGCGACCACCTGACCGGGTACCGCGGCCCCGGCGGTGACCCCCGCCTCGGCCAGCAGAGCACGGTGGACCTTGAGCCGCTCGCCGCGCAGCACGGTCCATGCCCCCGGCACCGGGTTGTAGGCGCGGACGGCCCGCTCCAGCACCGCTGCGGGCGCCGCCCAGTCCAGCCGCGCGTCGGCGGGAGCCACCTTGGGCGCGTAGGAGGCGCGCTCGTGATCCTGGGCCCGCAGCGCCAGCGACCCATCCACCAGACCCCCGACCGCCTCGACCAGCAAGCGAGCACCGAGCACGGCCAGCCGCTGCGTCAGCGAACCGGCGGTCTCGTCGTCGCCGACCGTCACCGCGCGGCGCGCCAGCACGGGACCGGTGTCCATGCCCTGCTCGAGCAGGAAGCAGGTCACACCCGTCTCGGGGTCGCCCGCCAGCAGGCTGTGGGTCACCGGCGCCGCCCCCCGCCACGCCGGCAGCAACGAGAAGTGCAGGTTGACGAAGCCCCGTCCGCCGGCGTCGACGACCTCGATGGGAAGCAGCGCCCCGTAGGCCACCACCGCGCAGGCGTCCACGGCGAGACGCGTCAAGTCGTCGCGGATCTCGCGGGCGCGCTGCGGCTGCCACACCGGGATTCCGGCGGCGGTCGCGGTGATCTTGACCGGTGGGGCTGACAGCAGGTGCCCTCGGCCGCTGGGGCGGTCCGGATTCGTGACGACGGCCGCGACTTCGACGCCCTGGGCTCGCAAGAACGCTTCGAGGGCGGGCACGGCGGCGGCCGGAGTGCCGAAGAAGGCGATGCGCATCGCGGTCAATCTAGGCCGCCGACCGTCTGACCCGCCCGTGAACGCTGCCTCACACCACAGGCCCATCCTGGCCGCCGACCGGGTGCTCCAGTTCACCGGCGCGGATGCGTCGCATCGCCTCCTTGCGGTCATGGCGCGCCAGGTGGTCGATGAACAGGATGCCGTTGAGGTGATCGAGCTCGTGCAGCAGCATCCGGGCGCGCACGCCCTCGCCGCGCTCCTCGCGAGGCTGGCCGTGCACGTCGACCCCCTGCAGGTGCGCGCGCAGCGGCCGGACGGTTGGGAAGTACAGCCCGGGAAAGGACAGGCAGCCCTCTTCGCCGTCCTGCATCTCTTCGGACGTGTCGATCACCGTCGGGTTGACCAGCGCTCCCCGGTCGTCTCCCAACTCCCAAACGAAGACGCGCTGGAGGACCCCGACCTGGTTGGCGGCGATCGCCGCGCCAGCAGCCGAATGCAGCGTCAGCATCATGTCGTCGGCCAGGCGGCGAAGGTCATCGTCGAACGCAATGACCTCCGCCGCGCGCTGGCGCAGGACCGGGTCGCCGAACAGGCGGATAGGCAGCAGGGGCACGAATCCTCCGGCGCTACAGCAGTGGGTCGACGTCGAGGCGTACCGAGCGGCCCGCCTTCGACCAGGCGCGGCGCAGCGGCGCCAGCGACGACAGCGTGCCACGCAGGTCGCCTGACTTCACGATCAGCGCATGCGCAAGGTCGGGCCCCAGGACCTCGTCGCCGGCCGGAAGGGCCTTCTGCAAATCGGCCACGACTGCCGCGGCGGTCTCGCCGTCGCGCAGCGCGAGCCGCACCAGCGACGCCGCCGGCGGGTAGCGCAGCTGCGCTCGCCACGGCGCCTCGCGCTGCCAAAAGCCCAGCGGATCGGAGCGGACCAGGGCCTGCACCGCGTGGTGTCGCGGCTGTTGGGTCTGCACCACCACCCGCTGCGACCACCGTGCCGCGGCGAACCACAGCCGCAGGGCATCCTCGGCCGCGTCCAGGGCGGGACGTCCGAGCATGGCGTCGGCGTCGGGCAGCACCGTGATGTCGGCGGACGCCGAGCCCAGCCACGCGGGCCTGCTGACCACGCTGCCGCGGGTCATGACCCCGATGGCCGGTCGGCTGCGAGGCCCGGCGGCGTCGTAGCCCTCCATGCGCACGACCTCGGCGGAGGCATGGCTGCGGGCGAGCTCGCTGGCCAGACGCCCGGCTCCCGCCGCCAGCGGGACGGCCCGCTGATCCCCGCAGACCGGGCAGGCGAACGCCTGACCGACCCAGCCGCACGCCGGGCAGCGCCAGCCGGCGTCGTCGCCGACGACGCTGAGCGACCCAGCGCAGTCGGGGCAGGTCAGCCGCCGCCGGCAGCCCCGGCAGGCTAGGGCCGCGCCCTGCCCGCCTCGGCTGGCCAGGACCACGGCAGCGCCGCCCTTCCCAACCACCTGGGAAAGCGCTCGCGCCGCGGGCTCAGCGAAGCGCGCGCGCCGGGTACCCGGTCGGGGGTCGGACAGGTCGACCACGTCGATGCGGGGAGCACGCCGGCGTTGGGTGGCGCGGTCGGCGGTCACCCCCGTCACGTGGCCCGCCTCCAGCAGCTTCCACAGGTTGGCGCTGGGCAGGTCGCCCAGCAGCACGCATGTCGCTCCCGCCATCCTCGCCCTGGCCAGGGCGACCTCCCGAGCGTGCTGGCGAGGGCTGCGACGCTCCTTGTAGGCGGGATTCGCCTCGTCGTCGACCAAGACCAGCCCCAGGTCGGCCACCGGGGCGAAGACTGCGGCGCGCTCACCGACCGCCAGGCGGGCGTGGCCCGCCCGGCCTCGCAGGAAGGCGCGGTAGCGGTCACGAGGGCTCTCGGCCCGCCAGTCCACGCCTGCCGACACCGCCAATGCCGCGTCGGGCAGCCGCGACGCGGGATCGGGACCCAGCACCAGGACACCCCTGCCGGCCCCGAGGCAGCGGGCGATCAGGTCGGTGACCAGCGCGGTGCCGTCATCGTCGGGCAGGGCCCGCAACCAGTAGGCCTGCCCCGACGGGCTCGCCGCCGCCTGCAGCAGCGCCGAGGCGCCGTAGGGCCGCCACCGCGGGCTGGGGCAAGCCGGATGAGCCGCCCGCTCCACCTCGGCGGGTCGGCCCCATCCGGCCGCCTCGCGTTCCACCCCGGCCACCCGCTGCGGGAGCGCATGGCGCAAGACATCGGCCAGCTTCGCCGCGTAACGGTCTGCCACCCACTGATACAGCGCCAGGTCGGACGCGTCGAACCACGCGAACTCCCCCTGCATCAGGGACAGCGCTCGGATGCCTTCGGGGGCGATATGCGGCTCGTCGCCGACTTCCACCACCCACCCGGTGCGCCGGCGCCCGGCGAACACCACCCGCACCTGCGACCCGACTCCAACTTGCATCCCGTCGGGCACCGAGTAGTCAAAGGGCCGATCCAGATGCGCAGGCGCCACCCCAACCACCACCCGCGCAAACCGCGCCATCACCATCGCTCCATGCCATCAGCATCGTCGCATCAGAAGCCGCCCGCCCCTGCACCCTGCCGCCCTCGCGCAACCGTGTGCATCCAACCGCGCCGGAGACGGCAACCGCGCACAACTCGCCGTCCATGCAACCGTGTGCACCGGGCCCGCGCCGGCGACGGCAACCGCACACAACTCGCCGAACCCACGCAACCGTGTGCACCCGGCCGCGCCGCCGACGAAACCGCACACGACTCGCGCCGTTGAGGAGAACCGGGCAATCCGGAGCGCAGCGTAAAAGGGTCCATGCGAAGCGGAGGATGGCCCGGTTCCCGCTGGACCGGGGTACGAGCTAAGCGCCGGCGGCGGAGCGCAGGTCGTCGGCGCGGTCGGTCCGCTCCCAGGTGAACCCCGACCGCCCGAAGTGCCCGTAGGCCGCGGTCGACTTGAACACCGGCTTGCGCAGGGACAGATCACGGATGATCGCGGCCGGCCGCAGATCGAACACCTCGCCGACCCCGGCCAGGATCTTGTCCGGGTCGTGCGCCTCGGTGCCGAAGGTCTCCAGCGACAGGCTGACCGGGTGGGCCACCCCGATGGCGTAGGCAACCTGCAGCTCGGCCCGCTCGGCCAGGCCGGCAGCCACGATGGTCTTGGCCACCCAACGTGCGGCGTACGCGGCGGAGCGGTCCACCTTGGTGGAGTCCTTGCCGCTGAAGGCGCCGCCGCCGTGACGGGCCATGCCGCCGTAGGTGTCGACGATGATCTTGCGGCCGGTCAGGCCCGTGTCGGCCTGGGGTCCGCCGAGCTCGAACCGTCCGCTTGGGTTGACCAGCACTTCATCGTGCTGCCACTCCAACTCGTCGGGGATGACCGGGGCGATGACGTGCTCGATCAGGTCGGGCGCCAGCAAGGTCTTCGTGTCGATGTCGGGCTGGTGCTGGGTGGACACCAGCACACGGCTCACGCGCACCGGGGTGTTGCCCTCGTACTCCACGGTGACCTGCGTCTTGCCGTCGGGGCGCAGGTAGGGCACGACGCCGGCCTTGCGCACGGCGGCCAGGCGCTCGGCCAAGCGGTGCGCGAGGTGGATCGGCATGGGCATGAGCACGTCGGTCTCGCGGCACGCGTAGCCGAACATCATCCCCTGGTCGCCCGCGCCGAGGGTGTCCAGGTCGTCGGCGGAGCTGTCCTCGCGGCTCTCCAGAGACTTGTCGACCCCGCCGGCGATGTCGGGCGACTGCTCGTCCAACGCCACCATCACGCCGCAGGTGTTGCCGTCGAAGCCGGCGGCGGCCCGGTTGTAGCCGATCCCGATGACGGTCTCGCGAGCGACCTTGGCGATGTCGATGTAGGTGTCGGTCGAGATCTCGCCGGCGACCACGATCATGCCCGTGGTCACCAGCGTCTCGCAGGCGACGCGGGCGTGGTCGGGGTCAGGATCGTTGGCCAGCACCTCGTCGAGAACCGCGTCGGAGATCTGGTCGGCGACCTTGTCGGGGTGCCCCTCGGTGACCGACTCGGAGGTGAACAACCAGCGACGGCTCATGGGGTCGGGATCCTTTGCTCGGCCTGATGTCCTACCGCTTCGCTACTTGAGGACGGTACGGCGCTGCCGAGGATAAGCGAGCTCGCGCTCAAGCAGCGAAGCGGTAGCGCTTATGACTGCTGGCGCTGCACCAGCAGCGCCTCGATCTGGTCGCACACGACGCCAGCCAGCTCGGCCTTGGTGGTCAGCCCCACCTCTGCCCGCAAGCCGTCCGCACCCAGCAGCAGCGCCCGGTTGGTGTCGACGTTGAAGCCGGCGTCGGCCATGTCGACGCGATTGACGACGATGAGGTCCATGCCCTTGCGGTGCAGCTTGTCTCGCCCACGCTCCTCCTCCAGGTCCGTCTCCGCCGCGAAGCCGACCAGCAACGGTGCCGGCCCCGGGATCGCACCCTCGGACTGACGCCTGCGCCGGTCGGCACCAAGCTCGGCGAGGATGTCGGGGTTGCGCTCCAGCTCGACGGAGCCGAGTTCGAGGTGCTCCTTGCGGATCTTCTGCCGGTGGTAGACGGTGGGGCGGAAGTCGGCGACGGCGGCGGCTTTGATCACGACATCGGCGTCGACGGCGAGCTCGAGCACGGCATCGCGCATCTGTAGCGCCGTCTCGACGGAGTGGGTGCTCACGCCGGCGGGCTCGGGCAGCCAGGTGGGGCCGCTGACCAGCTCCACCCTGGCCCCTCGTCGCGAGCATTCCGCGGCCAGGGCGTAGCCCATCTTTCCGCTGGAACGATTGCCGATGTAGCGGACCGGGTCGATCGGTTCGCGCGTGCCACCGGCGGTCACGACGACCCGCTGGCCGGCCAGCGGTCTCGAAGGCCGCAACGCCGCAGCCATCGCCGCGACGATCGTGGCGGGGTCGACTAGACGGCCCGGCCCGACATCTCCGCCGGCCAGCTCTCCCTCGTCGGGACCGACCACGAGCACGCCGCGGCGCGCGAGTGTGGCGATGTTGTCCTGGGTGGCGGTGTGCGACCACATCTCGGTGTGCATCGCCGGCGCGACGACCACGGGGCAGGTCAGGCACGTGAAGGTGCTCGACACCAGGTCGTCAGCCAGGCCGGCCGCGAACTTGGCGATGAGGTTGGCCGTGGCTGGTGCGAAGACGGCGATGTCGGCCTCGCGGGCGAGGCGCACGTGGTGGATGGCATGCGCCTCGTCGAAGATGCCGGTGTGCGCCGGCCGGCCGGTCAGTCCGGCGAAGGTGGCGGCACCGACGAACTGCGTCGCCCCAGGCGTCAGGACCACTTGCACGGTGGCGCCGCCCTTGACCAGCTCCCGTGCCAGCGCGGCGGCCTTGTAGGCGGCGATCCCACCGCTGACCCCGAGCAGCACGTGCCGGCCGCTCAGCTCCTTAGCGGCAAAGTCCTGGGCGAAGCCGACCATGTCGCCGCAGCGCCGTGCGGGCTAGGCGTTCTCGTCGTCGGAGGGCAGCGCCACGACCTGGGCATCGCCGCCGCCGTCGTCGTCGACGTCGTCGCCGTCGCTGCCCAGCAGCGCTTCGGCCTGGGCCTTGGCGTCTCCGGGGTACTGGGGCACGATCTTCTCCTGGGCGATCTCCTCCAGCGCGATCGACAGGGGCTTGTTGGAGTCGACCTGGTCGACCAGCGGCCGCACGTACTGACCGAGTCCCTCGCCGAGGGAGTGGTAGTAGGCGTTGATCTCACGCGCGCGGCGGGCCGACAGGTGCACGAGGGTGTACTTGCTGTCGACCTTTGACAGCAGCTCGTCGATGGTGGCGATGGTGGCTCAGCTCCCGGGAATCACAGGTGGCGGGCGGCCAGCAAGGCCGCCACAGTCAAGAGCAGGCCCGTCGACCGACCCGCTAACCGCCCAGTATACGGGTGAGCGCCCCGACCGCCCGGTTCAGGTTGTCGTTGACCACCAGATGGTCGAAGTCGCGGCCCTGCGCCATCTCTGCCTCCGCGAGGCGCAGCCGCTCGGCGATCCGTTCCGGGTCGTCGGTGCCCCTGGTCGACAATCGCTCGGCCAATGCCTCGGGCGACGGTGCCTCGAGGAAGATGAGCACGGCTCCGGGGAAGCGCTCGCGTACTTGCGCGGCTCCCTGCACGTCGATTTCCAGCACCACGGGATGACCTTCGGCCAGAGCGGTGCACACCGATGCCCAAGGCGTGCCGTAGCGGTGACCTCCGAATGCGGCCCACTCCAGGAAGCTGTTGCTGGCGATCAGCGCGTCGAAGGCCTCATCTTCGAGGAAGTGGTAATGCACGCCGTCCACCTCCCCGGGACGTGGTGGGCGCGTGGTGGACGACACGGAGACCACGATCTCGGGATGGCGGCGGGCCATCGTCGCCACCACCGTGCCTTTGCCGACGCCGCCCGGCCCGCTGACGACGTACAGGCCTGTCCTCATGGAGCGAAGCGGAAGGACACCCGACCTGTCCTCATGTAGCGAAGCGGTAGGACACCAGACCCGGCGCGGAACGGGTCAAGCGGAGTCGGACTCGAACTCTTTGAGGAGCTTCTCGCGCTGGTTGCCGCCCAACCCGCGCACGCGCCGGGACGGGGAGATGTCGAGGCGCTCCATGACCTTGCGGGCGCGCACCTTGCCGACCCTCGGCAGGGCCTCCAGCACCGCGGAGACCTTGGTCTTGCCGACGACCTCGTCGGAGTTGGCCCGGCGCAGCACATCCGCCAGGCCGATCTCACCAGCCTTGAGCTGCTGCTTCAGCTCGGCGCGGACCTTGCGTGCCTCGGCGGCCTTCTCCAAGGCTTGGCGGCGAGCATCAGCGTCAAGCTCGGGCAGCGGCATGGAGTCCTCCAGACGGACGCGTCGCGGAATCACCGGGGCGCGAATGGCGCGGATCGCAGACGTTGCCAGCGCATCCTATCCAGCGCGAGGCACCGGTCAATCCCGTGCGTTGCGGCGAGGTGGCTTCGAGCCGGCCGGCGCGGCGGATGCCGTCAGTGACGACATGGTGAACAGGGAGTGCAACTCCAGTCCCTCCGCGGCCAGATTGGCCGCACCCCCGGCCTCGCGCTCGATGACGCACAGGACGCCGAGGATGTCGGCACCGAGGGCACGCAGCTGGCCGCAGGACTCGAGAACCTGGCCCCCCGAGGTGATCACGTCCTCCACGACGACCAGCCGCCTGGCCGCGACGTCCCCGCCCTCGGCGAGCTTGCGGGTGCCGTAGGGCTTGGCCTGCTTGCGGACGAATAACGTCGGCAGACCGGTTCGCTGCGACAGGACGGTGGCCAGAGGCACCCCGCCCAGCTCCAAGCCGGCCAGGGCCTCGGCGCCGTCAGGTAGCAACGCCACCAGCGACTCGGCGATGTCGCGCAGCAGCGCGGGGTCGCCTTCGAACAGGTACTTGTCGAAGTACTCGTCGCTGGTGGCGCCGGAGCGCAACACGAAGGAGCCGAACAGATGCGCACGCTGGTAGATCCGGGCGGCGAGCCGCTCGTTGGAGTTGGGCGGGTCGCCGGTGCTCAGGCGATCTCCGCCAACAGCGCAGCGGCGGCAGCGGCTGGGTCGCGGGCCTGCGTGATCGGGCGGCCTACGACAAGGTGGCTGGCACCGGTCCGCAGCGCCGTGCGCGGGTCGGCGATGCGGCGCTGGTCGTCGCTGGTCGAGCCGTGGGGCCGGATGCCCGGGACCACCACCGCCAGCCCGTCGCCGATCTCGGCGCGCACGGCGGCGACGTCGCTGGCAGCGCAGACGACGCCGCCGGCACCGGCCTCGGCGGCCATGCCCGCCAGGCGCACCACCTGCTGCGCCACCGGCGGCTGGCCCACCACCGCGAGATCGGCGTCGTCGAGGCTGGTCAGGACCGTCACCGCCAGAATCGTGATGTCAGGAGCGGCTTTGCAGGCCGCCGCGATCATGGCCGGCCCACCGGAGGCGTGGACGGTGAGCATCGCGATCCCCATCCGCGCCGCCGCGCCCGCAGCGGCGGCGACCGTGTTGGGGATGTCGTGCAGCTTGCAGTCGAAGAAGACCTCGGCGTGCTGGCCGGCGGCGGTCACGGCGGCGGGGCCGAGGGCCGTGAAGGCCTGCAGCCCCACCTTGAGCAGACCCGCGTGCGGCGCCACGGCGGCGGCGAGTTCCGCGAGCCGGCGCGGGTCATCGGTGTCCAGAGCGACGATCAGCGGGCTTGTGAGCCCCTCAGCGTTGGGTTCCTGTTCGCGACCGCCTCCGGCTCCTTGCGCGCTCACCAGTCCAGGGCTCCCCGCAGCTCGGCGGCGGTGGCGATCCCGCGTTCGGCGCACCAGCGTGACAGGCCCTGCGTCAACTCCAGCGTCACCATGGGGTTGGCGAAGGTCGCGGTTCCGACCGCCACGGCGTTGGCGCCCGCGAGCAGGAACTCCACGACGTCGGTCACGCTGCGCACGCCGCCCATGCCGATGATCGGCAGGTCTGGCAGCGCCTGATGCACCTGGTGCACGGCGCGCAGCGCCACCGGCTTGATGGCGGGGCCTGACAGCCCACCGGTGACGGCGGCCAGCTTGGGCCGCCGGAACTCGGCGTCGATGGCCATGCCCAGCAGGGTGTTGACGAGGCTGACGCCGCTCGCCCCGCCTGCGACCGCCGCTTTGGCGATGGCCACGATGTCGGTGACATCGGGGGTGAGCTTGGCGAACACCGGCACCGTTGACACGCTGGTGACCTGCTGAATCGCCTTCCGGGTGGCGTCTTGTCGGCAGGCGAAGACGACGTTGCGATCCTCGACGTTGGGACAGGAGATGTTGGCCTCGATGGCCACCACGCCCGGCTGGTCGCGCAGATGCTCGGCGAGCTCGCGATACTCCGCCACCGTCTTGCCGGTGATGCTGACGATGACCGGCACGCCCAAACCATGCAGCCACGGCAACTCGGTGGCGACCCAGGCCTCGATGCCGGGGTTCTGCAAACCGATGGCGTTGAGCATCCCGCTGGCAGTCTCGGCCATGCGCGGAGTCGGCAGGCCGTCGCGCGGTTCGACGGTAAGCGACTTGACCACGACCGCGCCCAGATTGGCGATGTCGAAGAAGCGCTGCAGCTCGCGGCCGCTGCCGAAGCAGCCGCTGGCGGTCACGATCGGATTGGCCAGTTGCAAGGGTTGGGACGGATCCGCCGACAGGTTGACCCGGGTGTCAACCTGATCGTGGCGCAGCCGGTGCGGTGCCCGGGGACTCGACTCGACGGCGGTCATGCCCACCCCTGCGCGGTCGCCTCTTCGCCGCTGGCCACCTCGTCGTCCGGCTGCCGGCCGAGACGCTCCCACAGGATCGTCTTGCCGTTGAACACCGGGCCCTCGACACAGGCCCGCAGGTTGGCGGTGCGCCGATCCCGCCGCACCGGCAGCACGCAGGTCATGCAGACCCCGACGCCGCAGGCCATCGCCTCCTCGACGGCGACCTGCACGGCGACACGGTGCTCGCGGGCGATCGCCGTGACCGCCGCGAGCATCGGCATCGGCCCGCAGGCGTAGATCACGCCGACCGTGCCCCCGGCGAGCATGCGCTCGAGCACGTCGGTGACCCTGCCGTGGATGCCGAAGCTGCCGTCCTCGGTGGTGAACGCCGAGCTGGCCGACAACCGTTTGGCTTCGATGATGTTGAACAGCCGATTCTGGGTGGCCGCCCCCAAGACGATGTTGACGCGCAGGCTGGACTGCTGAAGGCGCTGCGCCAGGAACAGCAGCGGGGCAGCGCCGTACCCACCGCCGACCAGCAGGCAGTCGACGGCCTGCTGCGGCATCGGAAAGGAGCGCCCGAGCGGCCCAACGATGTCGACCGAGGAGTGCTTGGCCAGCTTGGACAGATACCGCGTGCCCGGCCCGACGACATCGAAGACGATCTCGATGGTGCCGGCCCACGGCCCGTGCCGGCTGACCGCGTAGATGGAGAACGGTCGGCGCAGCAGCGTGCCCTCGCCCTTGACGGCGACCGACACGAACTGGCCGGGCCTGGCACGCTCGGCCATCTCCGGCGCCACGAAGGTCAGCGAGTGGTAGTTGCCGATGCGCTGGTAGGCCAGGACCTCACACTGCGCGCGCAGCGGGCCGTCGGCACGGCCCTGCACCGACGGGGCCCGGCCTCGGCTGCTGCTCACGACGGCTGGCTCCTCGCAGCCCGACAATGCGGCGGTCATGCTACTTCCGCCGCAGAACGGCGAGCGCATGGTGGTAGGTCTGCAGGCTGCGCACCTCGACGGCATTGGCGCGCAGGGCCTCGATACCCTGAATCGCAGCCAGGATCCCGGAGAGCGTGGTGATGCACGGGACCCCGTGGCTCACGGCGGCGCTGCGGATCTCGTAGCCGTCGGCTCGGGGGCCCGAGCCCATCGGCGTGTTGAGCACGAGGTCGACGTCGCCCGCCAGGATCCGATCGACGACGTGGGGTGAGCCCTCCCCCACCTTGTGCACCACCTCGGCGTGCACCCCCGCCCGGCGCAGCGTGTCGGCGGTGCCCTGCGTCGCCAACACGTCGAATCCCAATTCGGCCAGCCGCTTGACCGGAAAGATCATCACCCGCTTGTCGCGGTTGGCCATCGACACGAAGACCGTGCCCTTGCAGGGCAGCACCATCGTGCCCGTGGCCTCCTGGCTCTTGGCGTAGGCCATCCCGAAGTTCGCGTCGATGCCCATCACCTCGCCCGTCGAGCGCATCTGCGGACCGAGCATGGTGTCGGTGCCAGGGAAGCGGTTGAACGGCATCACCGCCTCCTTGACCGCCACCCAGGCTGGCGGCGGTCCCGTCACCGCGTCCGTTGCGGGTAGCAGGCCGTCGCGCCGCAGCTCGGCCAATGACCCCCCGAGCATCACCCGGGCGGCGATCTTGGCCAGCGGCACGCCCGTCGCCTTCGACACGAACGGTGTCGTGCGGCTGGCTCTCGGATTAGCCTCCAGCACGAAGATGTCGTCGTCGCGCACCGCGTACTGCATGTTGATCAGGCCTCGCGTGCCGAGGGCCCGCGCGACCGCCGCGGTGTGGTCCCGCAGCAGGGCGACCACGGAGCGCCCCAGGGTGTAGGGCGGGATCACGCAGGCCGAGTCGCCGGAGTGGACGCCCGCCTCCTCGATGTGCTCAAGCACACCGCCCACGAACAGCTGGTGGCCGTCGAACACCGCGTCGACGTCGACCTCGACAGCGCTCTCCAGGAAGCGGTCGACCAGGACACGACCCTCGCCGGAGTTGCGCTCCAACCAGGTGCGCATCTGGTCGGGCCCGTAGACGATCTCCATGGCCCGGCCGCCGAGGACGTAGGAGGGGCGCACCAGCACCGGAAAGCCGATCCGCCCGGCGACGGCCAGCGCCTCCTCGACGGACCCGGCAACGCCACCGGGCGGCTGCGGGATACCGAGCTCGTCGAGGAGCGCGCCGAAGCGGCCTCGGTCCTCGGCGCGGTCGATGGCCTCGGGTGGGGTCCCCAGGATCGCCACGCCGAGCTCCTCCAAGCGGTGCGCCAGCTTCAGCGGCGTCTGCCCGCCGAGCTGCACCAAGACCCCGACCACGTTCCCGCCGTGGCGCTGCTCGGCTGCCACGACCGCGAGCACGTCTTCCAAGGTCAGCGGCTCGAAGTAGAGGCGGTCGGCCGTGTCGTAGTCGGTGGACACCGTCTCCGGGTTGCAGTTGACCATCACGGTGTCGTAGCCGGCCTCGCGCAGGGCGAGCACCGCATGCACGCAGCAGTAGTCGAACTCGATGCCCTGCCCGATGCGGTTGGGTCCCGACCCCAGGATGATGACCGTTGGTCGCCCGGACGGCCGCGCCTCGTCCTCCTCCTCGTAGCAGGAGTAGTGGTACGGGGTTTGCGCGGAGAACTCGGCGGCGCAGGTGTCGACGGTCTTGAAGACGGGCACGACGCCGAGGGAGTGGCGTCGGTCGCGGACGGCCGCCTCGCTGGTGCCCAACACGACCGCCAGCGCCGCGTCACCGAAGCCAGCGCGCTTGGCCCGACGCAGCAGTCGGGCGTCGAGGTTGGCCAGGGTCTCGCAGGCACGGACCTGGCGGCGAAGCTGGATGATCGCCAGCAGCTGGTCGACGAACCAGGGGTCGTAGCCGGTCGCGGCCGCCACCCGGGCGGGGTCCCAGCCGCGGGTCAGCGCCGCGTCGACGTCGAGCAGGCGGCGCTCGGACGGCGTGCGAAGCGCCCGTTCCAGCGTGGCGTCGTCGCGGATGTCGCCGGGGTCGCCGACGAGTCCCAGGGTGCCGTTGTCCAGGGAACGCAGCGCTTTGCCGAGTGACTCGGTGAACGTGCGCCCGATGGCCATCACCTCGCCGACGCTTTTCATCCTCGTGGTCAGCTCAGCGTCGGTGTCGGGGAACTGCTCGAAGGCGAACCGCGGGATCTTGACCACGACGTAGTCGATGGACGGCTCGAAGGCGGCCAGCGTCTCGCCGGTGATGTCGTTGGCGATCTCGTCGAGGGTGTAGCCGACCGCCAGTAGCGCGGCGATCTTGGCGATCGGGAAGCCGGTGGCCTTGGAGGCCAGCGCCGAGGAGCGCGACACCCGAGGGTTCATCTCGACAACCACCATGCGGCCGGTGGTCGGGTCGACGGCGAACTGCACGTTGCTGCCACCGGTGGCCACGCCGACACAGCGCATCACGGCGAAGGCGGCGTCGCGCATGGCCTGGTACTCGACGTCGGGAAGGGTCATCGCCGGCGCCACGGTGATGGAGTCGCCGGTGTGCACACCCATGGGGTCCAGGTTTTCGATGGAGCAGATGACGACGCAGTTGTCCGCGGCGTCGCGCATCACCTCCAGCTCGAACTCCTTCCATCCCAGCAGCGACTCGTCGATCTGCACCTCGTGGATGGGGCTGGCCACCAGGCCCTGCTCCACCAGGGCGACGAAGGCGTCCCGGTCGCGGGCGATGCCGCTGCCGGCGCCCCCGAGGGTGAACGAGGAGCGCACCAGCAACGGGTAGCCGGCCTCACCGGCAAATCCCAGCGCCTCGGTTATGGTCGTGGCCCGCGCCGACGCGGCGACGCCAAGGCCGATGGAGATCATCGCGTCGGTGAACCGCCGGCGGTCCTCAGCGATGTCGATGGCCTCCAGGCCCGCCCCGATCAGCTCGACGCCGTAGCGGTCGAGCACGCCCGACGCCGCTAACTCGACGGCGATGTTCAGCGCGGTCTGCCCGCCCAGCGTGGGCAGCAGTGCCATGCCGCCGCGCCGGGAGTCGCCGCGCCGCTCGGTCTGGATGATCTGCGTGACGTAGGCCGCGGTGAGCGGCTCGACGTAGGTGGCATCGGCCATCTCGGGGTCCGTCATGATCGTCGCCGGGTTGGAGTTGACCAGCACGACCCGGTATCCCTCGGCGCGCAGCGCCTTGCAGGCCTGCACGCCGGAGTAGTCGAACTCGCAGGCCTGGCCGATCACGATCGGGCCGGATCCGAGCAGCAGGATGGTCCGCAGGTCATGGCGCTTAGGCACTGGCCGTCCTGGTTTCCATCAGCCGCAAGAAGTCGTCGAACAGGTAGCGCGCGTCGTGCGGGCCGGGTGCGGCCTCAGGGTGGTACTGGACGCTGAAGGCGGGCACGTCGTGGCAGCGCAGGCCCTCGTTGACGCCGTCGTTGAGGTTGACATGGGACTGTGTCACCCGCCCGAACGGCCCGTCGGCGGGCAGCGCGCTGGCGTCGACGGCGAAGCCGTGGTTGTGGCTGGTGATCTCGACCCACCCGCCGTCGGGGCAGCCCCGATCCAGCGCGCGGACGGGCTGATTCGTGCCGTGATGGCCGAAGGGCAGCTTGTAGGTCGAGGCCCCGACGGCGCGACCCAACAGTTGGTGGCCAAGGCAGATCCCGAAGACCGGGACCTCGTGAACCAGAAGAGTTGTGATGGCAGCGATGGCGGAGCGGACGGCGGCGGGATCGCCGGGCCCGTTGGACAGGAAAACGCCGTCGGGTTGGGCCGCCAGCACCCGCTCCGCGGAGGTCGCCGCGGGCACCACCTGCACCGCGCAGCCGCTGTCGGTCAGCAGCCGCAGGATGTTGCGCTTGATCCCGAAGTCGTAGGCGACGACGCGGTAGCGGGCATCGCCGTCTGGTGTGACCTCGTACCCGTCGCGGGTCGACACCTCGCTGGCGAGGTCGGCACCCACCATCGAATCGGACTGTTGGACCTGCGCCAACAGCGCGTCGGCGTCGAGGACCTCGGTCGAAATCGCGGCCCGCATCGCGCCTGCCGCGCGGATGGAGCGCGTCAGCCGGCGGGTGTCGACCTCGCTGATCCCGACGACCTGATGATTGCGTAGGTAGCCGTCGAGGCCGCCGGTCGCGCGGTGAGAGGAGTACATCCGGCTGGCCTCGCGGACGACGAAGCCGGCGACCTGCACCCGCGACGACTCGGCGTCGGCCGGAGTCACGCCGTAGTTGCCCTGGTGCGGGGCGGTCATGGTCACGATCTGGCGGTGGTAGGAG
>JACCVM010000253.1 GCA_013698135.1 Euzebyaceae bacterium
GCGACTCCCGGGGGCGTCCCCCCAGCTCGGCCAGCCGTGTGGCGAAGGCAGCGGCGGAGGCCTCGACGGTGCGGACGTGCTCGTCGCTGAGATCGAACTCGGCTTCGACGTTGAGCGCGCCGACCACGGTGCCAGCGTCCCATAGCGGCACGCACACCTCGCTCGCAACGTTGGGTGCCGCCTCGATGTAGTCGTCGCTGTGTTGCGGACGGATCAGCATCGTGGTGCCCGCCCGGACGGTCGCGCCGATCACGCCGCGCGACGGTGGGATGCCGTCTTGCACCTGCCAGTACCCGCGCATCGCCCGGCAACGCAGGCGGCCGCCGCGTTCCAGATACAGGCTCGGCAGTGGCATCCCGGCTTCCACGAGATGCTCGACGACCGCGCTGGCAGCCTCGTCGATTGTGCGCGCAGCCGACAGCCGCCGCGACAGCGCGACGTCGGTGTCATGCCCTGCCGCAACGCGGGAGCCCATGCGATCTTTCGTCGGCGTGCGAGAGCCAAAGTTAAGCAGCGGCTGCCCCCAGCCGGCCCAGTCTCAGCATTCGGCCGCGTCCGTGCTCTGCGCGCGCAACGCCCGTTGCGTCGCATCGCGCGCCTCGGTGACGAGCCGCTGCCCGGGCGGGGGCAGCGCTGGCGAGGCCAAGGCGCGGTCGGCCACGGCAAGGGTGGCCTGCTCGACGAAGATCCCCGGATACAAACCGTCGGTGAGCAACAGCGCCTCTTCGGCGTCGCGCTGCGACCAAGCGCCGGGCAAGACCTCGAGATAGCGCTCGGCGTAGGGGCGCAGCAGCTCGAGCTGGCCGCGCTGCCAGAAACCCGCCACAAGGGCTCGCATCGTCGCCAGCGGCGGCGGTCGTTCCGTGAGCGTGGTCCAGGTTTGCGCCTTGGCCGCGGCCGTCGGCATCGCGGCGCGTACGGACGCCGCCTTGCGTCTGCCCATGTCGGTCGGATCGCGTCGCAGCTCCTCTGCAACGTCGTCGTCCGTGGCTTCACCGGCGGCCGCCAGCACCGTCAGCAGGTACCAGCGCAGGTCGGTGTCCACGGCCAGTCCCGCGACCTCGGCACTGCCGTCCAGCAGCCTGCGGACGACGGCCAGCTGCTCGCCGGTGTCCGCGGCCGAGGCAAAGGCCCTGGCCCAGATCAGCTGGCGGTCGCTGCCCGGCTCGGCGGCCTCCAGCTCGGACTGTGCCCGGTCCGCGACCTGCCGGCGGGCGGTCGCGCGGTTGGCCGGATCGCCGTAGCGGTCGATCGCGGCGGCGGTCTGGGCCAGCAGCTGGGTGAGCACACCGACATCGGACTGCAGCCCGGCGTGGCAGATGACCAGGGCGACCCAGCGGCGGGCCGCCAGCTCGCCGTCACGGGTCATGTCCCACGCCGCCTGCCAGCACAGCGCCTGCGACAGTGGATCCGACAGCACACCGAGGTGCGCGGTGATGGTGTCCACCGAGCGCTCGTCCAGACGCACCTTGGCGTAGGCGAGATCGCCGTCGTTGGGTAACAGCAGATCGGCCAGCGGCTCGCCCGCAAGGTCGCCGACCAGGGTCCGCTCGCCCTCGGCGTCCACCTCCACGCGGCGGCGCAGCGCGAGCCGACCACCGTCCAGGTCGTACAGCCCCAGACCGACGCGATGTGACCGCAGGGTTGGATGGCCCTCGGGTGCGGCCTGCCGCAGAGCCATCTCGCCGTAGCGACCGTCCACAGTCCCGCGCTCATGTAGCGACAGCGGTAGCGCCTGGATCTCAGGGGTGACTCGCAACGTCATCACCCCCGAGGTCTGTAGCCACTGCTTGGCCCACACCCGCAGGTCGCGGCCCGACGCCTGCTCCAAAGCGTCCAAGAAGTCGGTCAGCTCGGCGTTGCCCCAGGCATGGCGCGGGAAGTAGCCGCGCAGCCCTTTGACGAAAGCCTCCTCGCCGACCCATGCCACCAATTGGCGCAACACCGCCGCACCCTTGGCGTAGGTGATGCCATCGAAGTTGTTGCGCACCGAGTCGGTGTCGACCATGTCGGCCACCACCGGGTGGGTGGAGGGCAGCTGGTCCTGGTTGTAGGCCCACGACTTCATGTCATAGGCGAAGTCGGCCCAGGCGCCGTCGAAGCCGGTCGCCGAGGCCATGGCCTGGAACGCCATGTAGGTCGCGAAGCTCTCGTTGAGCCACAGGTCGTCCCACCAGCGCATCGTCACCAGGTCGCCGAACCACATGTGAGCCAGCTCGTGCAGGATCGT
>JACCVM010000266.1 GCA_013698135.1 Euzebyaceae bacterium
ACGCCATCGACGGGCCCTACGGCGACTACGGTGACCTCGACGGGTACCGCGAATCGGCGACCCGCGCCAAGCTGCTGGGCATCGACGGCAAGTGGTGCATCCACCCGTCGCAGGTCGCCGTCGCCAACGAGGTCTTCACGCCCAGCAACGAGCAGTTCGATCTCGCCGAGCGAATGCTGGCGACCTACGGCGAGGCGGTCGCGGCCGGCAAAGGCGCGGCGTCGCTGGACGGCAAGATGATCGACGAGGCGTCACGCAAGATGGCCGAAAAGATCATCGCCCGCGGCAAGGCGGCAGGCCTTGGCTGACGCCCGCGACCTCGACCGGCTTCGGGGAGGCTGACCGTGGCGATCACCGCCGAGCTGTACCAGGTCAGCGGCCGCACGCCCGCGCAGCTGTGGCAGGTGGTCGGTGACCCGTGGCGGCTTGCCGAGTGGACCGACGCCGAGCGTGTGGACCGCGTCGAGCCTGCGCCCGTGGCGGTCGGCACCCGCATCACCACCTCGCAGGACGGCGGCGAACGGGTCTGGCTGGTGATCACCGTCGAGCCGCGCTTGTTGGAGATGACGGCGAAGACCAACCGGGGCACGCTCGGCGTCGGCATTCGGGTGGTGCGTGATCCCCTCGGGAGTCGTCTGATCATGGCCGCGCAGCTGGCAGCGTCGGGGCTGCGAGCCCAGATGGTGGACGGCCCGGCCCTGCGTCGCAGCCTCGACCGCTGGTGCTCGGCGGCCGTGCGGGTCGCCCGCGCCTCCACCGGGTAACGCCATCTTCATGGACATCGACAGCAGCGACGCGCAGTACGCCCGCGATCCATCCAGCCTCACCGCAATCCTCGCCGACCTCGAGGCTCAGGGCTACGGCGGCCAGTTCGCGGCTCGGGAAGGCGGCCGGCTGGTGTGCTTCACCTGCTCCACCGAGCACGACGCGGCGACCACCGCGATGACCGCCCTGCGTCGTACCGAGGGCGCGTCCGACCCCGACGACATGCTGGCGATCGTCGCCCTGACCTGCCCGTCCTGCCAGGCCAAGGGCACCGCGGTGCTCAACTACGGCCCCGAGGCCCCGATGGCGGACGCCGAGATGCTGCGCGCCCTGGAAGATGACCGGGGGGGCACCGGCATGCTCGATTAGGGACGATCTGGGGCGAGCAACTAGATGGCTCGGGGCGAGCAGCCGTTCAGGAGGCGAGCAGCCGTTCAGGAGGCGAGCAGCTCGTTCAGGGGCGAGGCACTCGTTGCGTTGCCGCGGTGCCCGCACGCTGGCGGATGACGACCGTATCGCGCAGGAACCGCGTGTTGGGCACCTCGGCCTCCGTGCCGTCCTGCGCTAGGCGAACGCTGGCGTGGCCCAGCGCCACGACCGTGCCATCGCGTCCGTCAACCTCGACGATGTCACCCACCGCGATGATGGCGGCCACGTGGCGGCCGGCCACGATCGCGCCAATAAGGTCACGGGTTCCCAGGCCCAAGGCCAGCGCCAACGCCACCATCAGCCCGCCGAAGACGATGAGGACCAGGCGCTGCACGAACCCTGTCTCGATGCCCAACTGGTCGGCGGCGAGCAGGACGGCCAGTCCGATCACCAACCAGTACGTCAACGGCGCGACGATGTCGGCGAAGCCGCCGCCGCCGACCCGCGAGAGACCACTGTGCACCAGGCTGCGCAGCGCCGGTGCCACGGCGATACCCAGGACCACGAGCAGCACCGCGGTCACCACGTTGGGCAGGGCGAACAGCAGCCGTACCGCGGCGGTGTCGCCGGTCAGCCGTCCGATCAAGGTCAGCACGAACACCAGAAGCAGCACCCAGACCGTGGCGCGCGACAGCTGCCTCGCGCGTGCCTCGTCGCCCAGCACGCGCACCGCCACGAACCGGACGAGCACGCCGACGACGGCGGTCACCAGCAGCGCCATGACGGCGTAGGCGATCAGGACGAACACGGGCTGGGCGGTGTCTGCGAGCACCTGGCCTCACTCATCCCTTCTGTGCCGGAGCACAAGGTAGTCGACGGCGGCGGAGGCGACGCGTGCGCCGGCGTCGACCAAGGCGGCGGCCAACGCCGCCGCTGTGCGTTCGATCCGAATGCGTCCCGCGGCCCGTTCGGACACGGCCACGGGCGCGGCTGGACCGGCGTGACGCAGCACCAGGCCCACCGCATCGCTGCCGGCTACCGCGGCAACCACCGCCTGGCACGCCGGACAGGTCGCCACGTGGGCCGGCATCTCGACGTCGTCGACCGGCTCGCCGTCGGCGGCCCAGGCGGCGACGTCCGCAGGCGACAGGTCCAGCGGACAGCGTGCGGCCTGGCTCACGGCACGTCCTTGGTCGGGGTGTCCTCATTCGGGGTGTTCTCGGTCGGGGTGTCCTGGTCGTAGCGTGCCAGCGCCGCGGTCAGCTCGGCCCGCGCGCGGAACAGCCGGCCCTTCACCGCCGCCAAGGTGAGCCCCAGCACCTCGGCAAGCTCGTCGTAGGACAGACCCTCCACCTCGCGCAGCACCCAGCAAGCCCGCTGCTGGGGCGCAAGAGCGGCCAGCGCGGCGATAGCCACGGCCAAACGCTCCCGCTGTACCACCCGGCCGGCCGGGTCCAGATCCGGCCCGGGCGGCTCCGGGAGCTCGGCCATGACGACATCCGTTCGCCGGCCCGCCCGTTTCAGCGCGGTGTTCGTGGTGATGCGGTACAGCCAGGTCGAGAAGGCGGCGTCGGACCGGAACCGGCCCAGCGACCGCCAGGCGCGGACCAGCGACTCTTGGGCGATGTCCTCCGCCTCGGCTGGGTTCAGGCAGATGCGCAGCGCCACGCGGTAAGCGGTGTCGCGATGGCGGCGCAGCAGCTCGTCGAGCGCCACCCCGTCGCCGCGGTCGCGGGCACGCACGACGAGCTCTGCGTCGCTGATCTGCTCCAGGTGTGCGGCGACCACGGGCTCCTGAGGGGAGGACGAGTTGCAACTTCTACTCCCGCGAGGAACCGAGCGGGGTGAACAGCTGCGGCGATGGGCTTCGTGGCCGCGTACTGTCTGCGCCGTGCCCGCCCGCCCACCACCGCCGCCGCTGACCGGGCTGGTCCTGGCCGGGGGGGCGAGCCTGCGCATGGGCGGCGACAAGGCCTTGCTGATGGTCGACGGCCAGCCGCTGGTGCAGCGCGCTGTGGACCTGCTCGGCGGGATCTGTGACGAGGTGCTGATCGCCAGCGGGGACGGTCGCCGCCTGGCGGTCGCGGGAGCGCAGCAGGTTGCCGATGCCGTACCCGACGGCGGTCCTGTGGCGGGCATCCTCGCCGGGCTGCAGGCGTCGCGTACCCCGCTGGTGGCCGTGGTGGCGGTCGACATGCCCTTCGCCAACGCGGCGGTACTGGCCCTGCTCGCAGACCTGGCGGCGACCGGAGACCATCGCGTGGTCGCCCCGGTCGCCGACGGGCGGCTGCAACCCCTGCACGCGGTGTGGGCAGTTCACAGCGCCCCGATCCTGCAGCGCAGCCTTCGGCAAGGACAGCGGTCGGTGACCGCCGCGGCCAGGGTAGTGGGAGTCCACCTTGTTCCGGAGCGGATATGGCGACCTGCGGATCCCACGGGCCGGTTCGCGCAGAATCTCAACCACCCAGGCGACGTACCTCGACCAGGCGGCGCGCGGTGATCACGGCGGCGGCCGCGGCGACCGCGCGGAGGTCCGGTGCTCCGCTGAGCCGCAGCAGGGCCGCGGCCACCCACAGATCCAATCCGAACATCAGGCCGGCACGCCAGCGCCCGCCGGTCATCCCGGCCAAGGCCACCGCGAGCAGGCCCGCGGCGGTGCAGGCCAACGCCAGCGCGTCGGTCACGGCGGTCACGTCGCCGACGAATCACGTTCGAGTTCGGCTCGCTGCTCGGCGATCTCACGAGCCAGGAAGAAGTTCAGGGCCGTCCGGATCGCTGCCACTGCCGCCAGCTGGCCGATCTCGACGAAGGTCGGGGCGATGGCGGTCCGCAAGATGTCGCCCGCCAGCTGGAACTCCAGGCCCAGGGCCAGGTAGCGGCCGAGTTCCAGCCGCAGCGGCACGAAGGCGCCAGCCGACCGGGTGCGCACCGCCACGGCGACGAAGCGGACAAAGCCGATCGACGCTCCCGCGAAGATGACGATGGCGCCGGCGGCCTCGACGAGGCGCACCAGCACGTCGACGATCGCGCGCACCGTCGCCTCGCTGAAGAAGCCCTCCACCGCGGACACGCTAACGCCCAAGTAGTGAAGCGGTAGGACACAAGAGAATGGCATCCTGTCGGCTGGCTTGGCGCCGCCGACCCGGGGGAACCATGCGAACGTTGTTCAGCATCGCCGTGATCGTCACCGTGCTGGCGACCGCGCTGCTGACCGTGGACGGCTGGTACCCGTTGGTCGCCGGCGCCCCGAGCCGGCCGGTGCCGACCGCAACCGCGCGGGCGTTGCTCGACCGGGCGGCCACTCACGCGCTGGCGGGCAGGATCGACGAGCTGTGCGCCATGGGGGACTCCGCCCGTTCCTGCCAGCAGTCCGTCGCGGACCTCGGGGCTCGGCGTGGCATCCCGCGCCAGCCGCCTCGCGTGCTCGCCACCGAGATCATCCTGCCCAACACCGACAACGGTGGAGGGACCGTGCTCGTGGTGGGCGGAAGGCGGCGCGACGGGACGCGGTATCGCACCGACTTCTTCGTCCACGACGCCGGCGTGTACGGCTTCAAGCCCGCCGATCCGGTGTGGTGGTCCGGTGATCGGGTGCCCAGCCCTACGGGTTCTCGGGCGATCCCCAAGGGCGCCGTCGGTCGCCCGAGCCCTTCGGCGCCCGCTCCACGCAGGAGCGAACGGCGAGGGTGACGGCGTCAGGACGCGTTTTGGAGTCCTCCCGCTTCGCTACGTGAGGACATACACCGGAAACGGCAACGGCTTGCGCGCATGCGCGCGATGCTCATCGAGGTAGGCGGCCAGCTCGTCATACACCGCGTCGCTGGTCATCGCCCGCAGCTCGGCGGCCATGCTGACGTACACGGGATCAACACCGACGTGCGCCAGCGGTGAGTCGGTGCACCACCAGCCGAAGTCGGAGCCGCCCGGCCCCCAGGCGCCGCGGTCGTAGGAGGTGATGGTGGTCGTCACCAGTGGCTCCCCGTCGTCGGCGACGCCCTCGCTGATCTCGCGGCGAAGGGGCACGATCCAGCAGACCTCGGGCTTGTAGGTCATGTAGTGCTCGCCGCGCGCGAGTGCGTACTGGTGCAGGGCGCAACCCGGTCCGGCGTGCCACTCCCCCCGGTTGAGAAAGATGCAGCCGCCGTCCTTGACCCGGGTGCGGTACTCGCCGCCGGGCACTGCGGCCGTGACCCCGCGACGAGCGGCATCGGCGTAGTACTGCATGTGCTCGCTGCCCAGCACGTCCACCATCGCCTCGACGCGCTCGCGGTCCTCGGCGTCGACGTAGTGCGCCCCCAAGCTGCAGCAACCCATCACGGCGGACGGCTCGGCCGCGATGCTGGGACAGCCCCGCCCGTAGATGCAGGTGTAGGCCGACAGCAGGAAGGTGATGTCGAACGTGTAGCGGTCGTGCGGATCGTCCGGGTCTGTCACGGAAAGCCACTCGCGTTCGAGCATGTGGCCAGCGTAGGCGCTCGGCGCTCGCTGCGTGGAATACTGCTCGCCCATGGATCACGACTACGAGATGGAAGACGACTACGGGCCGCGGGTCCTGTGGGGCCGGGTCGTGTTGTTCGTGATCGTGGCGTTGCTGTTTGCGTTCCTCGGGCGCTGCACGGCCGGCGGGGGCGTGGCCCAATCGCAGCTCGAGCTCGAGCGGGATCGCGTTGCGGAGCTGACCTCGCAGAACGCGGTGCTGCAGCAGCGGCTCGACGTCGCCGAGGCACGCCAAGCCAATGAGGGGCGCGGCGGCGGGGGCGGCAACGAGCAGGACCGCGAGGCCAGCGAGGACGCCGAAGCCACGGAGGAACCGGCCGAGGAAGGCGAGACCTACACGATCCAGCTCGGCGACACCCTGGCGGGCATCGCTCAGGAGTTCTACGGCGACGCCAGCCAGTACGAGATCATCGCCGAAGCCAACGACATCGACAGCTCCACGCCGCTGCGAGAGGGCGACGAGCTGACCATCCCGCCCGAGCAGTAGGCGCCAACGCCCGAGCGTTCCGGGCCGGTCGCTATCCTCTCGACTGCCACACCCGCCGACCCTCGCGCGCGCTGCACGCCCGCGGGACCGGTCCCGTCCGCCGCAGGAGGCCACATGGACCCCTCGACCGCACCCGACGAACCCCAGCAGGACGACACGGGCGACGCGCCCGGCGCTGACGACACCGAGATCACACCGACGCAGGACGCTGCGGTCGAGGCGGAGACCGACGGGGCCCCAGCGCCGACGGACCCCGGCGCCGACGCGGCCGGCGACCACGACGAGGACCACGACAACGAGGACGCCGCCGAGCCGAGTGAAGTGGAACCCAACCCCGAGGCCACTCCCAGGCCGAAAGACGAAGCCGAGCCGGCGGCCAGGGGCGAGCAGAAGGGCGCCAAGTCGAAGCCGAAGCCGGCGCCCAAGAAGCCGCCGGGCCCCGACCCCGCCGCCGTCACCAAGCGGATCGGCACGTCCAACGAGGCGGCGCTGCGCTACGTCCTGTCCCCTGACCCGTCACTGACCCGGCTGTCGCGCAAGGTCCGCGAGTCGCTGATCACCGACGTGCCCCCCGTGACGGCAGGTGCCCTGCTGGGACCTGACGCACTCGCCCGCCACTTCGTGGCATCGGCGGCGGCTGGGCGCTACCGCGATCTGTTCTCGCTGTGGGAGCTGTTCCGCGTCCGCCCCGACGAGGTCAAGCCGGTCCTGGCCGAGCGCCAGCGTGCCTTGGAGCGTGCCCGTGAGATGCTGTCCAAGGCCGCGCGCCTCGGCATGGGCGGTCGTGCGGAGCGTGTGGCCGAGGACATCGCCAGCGCTCAGGGCCTCATCTGGACCTGGCTGCGCGAGATCGTCACGGCCGACCTCGTCGCCGTGGGACGTCGACCACAGATCGTCACGGCGCTCCTGGAACGCGAGCCGAACCTGGACATCCCGCTGCCAACCGAGCCGACGGATTCCTGGCTCGCCGAGGCCGCCACTGTCCGGCAGGCCAAGCCGCTGCCGGCCGAGGTGGATGCGCTGCTGTCCGCCCACGTCGACCGCCTGCCGGCGACCGTGGCGACGCTGTCGCTGACCGCCGAGCACTACCGCGACCGCCTGCCCGCGCTGCTGGACCGGGTCGACCTCGACAGCCCGGACATCGGGTCGATCATGGCCTGGGCCCGCGACCACGGCATGGGCGACCGGCTGCGCGAGCGCATCCGCGAGTCCGTCGAGGCCGCTTCCGGTGACCGGGCGCAGGGTCTCGCGCGGTGGCAGTTCTGGCGTGAACGGGGCGTCGACCTGCCGCTGCCCGACGCGCTGCGCACCCCGACGATCGAAGGCTTGGATCTGGCTCGGCCCGAGTCGGCGCATCTCATCGCCGGCTTGGTCGCCGACGGCGTGTCGATCGACCCTCAGGGTCAACTGGACGCGCTGGCCACCCGCAATCGTCAGCTGGCGGAGAAGGCCTACGAGGCGTTCGTGTGCGCCGACCTCGACGTCCACCTGCCGCTGGCCCTTGAGGGCAACCCGATCGTGCGCGACGGCACGCGTTGCCCGTCCTGTCAGGCGTGGACGTGGGTGCGACCCGGTCACGAGCAACGCTGCCCGCGGCGCCGTGAGGAGGAGCTGGCTCGGGCGTGAGCGTGTCCTTTCCGCGGCAGTCCGCGCGGACGCAACGGTTCACCCTCGGCGCCCCTCGCAGCTTCCGCGTGGCCGACGACGGTTCCCGCGTCGTGTACCTGCGCAGCAAAGGCGGCGAGGATCCCCTCGGCTGCCTGTGGAGGCTGGATCTGGCTCACCAGCAAGAGCGGTGCATCGCCGACCCGCGGGACTTGGGCGCCGACGACAGCCGGCTGCCGCCCGAGGAACGGGCACGCCGAGAACGCTCGCGCGAGTCGGCGGGCGGCATCGTGGCCTTCGCCACCGACGATCAGGCCACGGTGGCCGCCTTCACCCTCGGCGGGCAGCTGTTCGTCGCCGACCTCGTCTCCGGGGACACTCACGCCCTTGCGGTCAGCGGTCCCGTCATCGACCCACGACCGTCGCCGGACGGCAGCCGGGTGGCGTTCGTGCGCGATGGTGCCCTGCACGTGGTCGGCGTCGATGGCAGCGGCGAACGCCAGATCGCGGGCGACGGCCCGGCCCTGAGTCCTACCGCTTCGCTACATGAGGACAGGGTGACCTGGGGTTTGGCCGAGTTCATCGCCGCCGAGGAGATGGACCGGCTGCGCGGCTTCTGGTGGTCGCCGGACTCCCAGCGGCTGGCGGTCGCCCGAGTCGACACCACCCCAGTCCAGCGCTGGCACATCGGCGACCCAGCCGAGCCGTCCACGGTACCCGTGACCCTTGCCTACCCCGCCGCCGGAACACCGAACGCCGACGTCAGCCTCTTCGTCGTCGACCTCGACGGGCAGTCGTTCGAGGTGGCCTGGGACCACGGCGCCCTGCCATACCTGGCCGAGGTGGTCTGGTCGGCGTCCGGTCCTTTGACGCTGGTCGTGCAGTCGCGGAACCAGCGCCAGCGTGTCGTCCTGGCCGCGAACGCCGAGGGCGCCGATGCGGGCGCTGTGCGCGTGGCGAGCCGGGTCACCGACGAGCGTTGGGTCGACCTGGTGGCCGGCGTGCCCCGCTGGTTGCCTGACGGCCAACTGGTGGACACCGCCGACGGGCAGGACACCCGCCGCTTGACCGTGGGCGGACGCCCGGTCACTCCGGTGAAACTGCAGGTCCGCGCGGTCGTGTCGGTGTCGCCATCGGGCCTGATCTTCACCGCGTCACAGGACGATCCCGCCGCGGTCAGCGTCTGGCGGGTCAGTGTCGACGGCCAGGAGCTCGAGCGGCTGACCGCACCCGACGAGGTCGCGGCGGCGGTCGGCGACCCCGCCACGCTGGTGACCGTCGCCCGCCGGCTCGACCGGCCCGGCGCGATCACCATGGTGCGGCACCGGTTGGGCACGCTTCCGGTGCGATCGCTGGCCTCGACGCCGGTGATCACCACGCGCGCCCAGTTGTTGTGGCTGGGCCAGCGCCAGCTGCGGGCGGTGCTGTGCCTGCCGTCCGACCACCGGCCCGATGCTGGGCCACTCCCTGTTCTGCTTGACCCCTACGGCGGTCCGCATGGCCAGCGGGCCGTGGCCAGCCACGATGCGCTGCTGGGTTCCCAGTGGTTCGCCGACCAGGGGTTCGCGGTGCTGGTGGCCGACGGCCGGGGCACGCCGGGACGCGGACCCGCCTGGGAACGTTCGGTGGCCGGCGACCTGGCGACTGCGCCGCTGGACGACCAGGTCGACGCGCTGACGGCCTGCGCCCAGGCCCATCCCGGGCTGCTGGATCTGCGGCGCGTCGCCATCCGGGGCTGGTCGTTCGGGGGCTACCTCGCCGCCCTGGGGGTGCTGCGCCGGCCTGACGTGTTCGCCGCCGCCATTGCTGGCGCGCCGGTCACCGACATGGCGCTGTACGACACCCACTACACCGAGCGCTACCTGGGGCTGCCCGACGAGCAGCCGCAGGCCTACGCCGCCAGCTCGCTGCTAGGCGACGCCGCGTCGCTGCGTCGGCCCTTGCTGCTGATCCACGGGCTGGCCGACGACAACGTCGTGTCGGCCCACACGCTGCGGCTGTCCCGCGCGCTACTGGAAGCGGGCCGCCCGCACACGGTGCTGCCCTTGTCCGGTGTCACGCACATGACCTCGCAGGAGGCGGTCGCCGAGAACCTCTTGCTCTTGCAGTTGCGGTTCCTGCAGGACGCCCTGGGCTTGGTCAGCACCGGCGATTGAGCCGCAGCCCGACGGCGTCGGTGAGGGGCCTCCCGACAGTGCTCGGCCACGACGGTGGCCGGGTGCCGAAACGGACACCGACGTCCGAACCCGCACCCGCTCACGAGGTAGGCGGCGCCGAGGAAGTGGCCGGGTGCCACAACGGACACCGACGTCCGAACCCGCACCCGCTCAGGCCGCCGCACCCGCTCAGGGAGCCGGCGGTGGCGCGGTGGCCTCCAGGAGGATGTAGTCGAGCAGACCGCGGCGGCGCAGCAAGCTCCATTGCGCCAGCATCAGGCGCGCCGCCCAGCGTTGCGAGCGGGGTGCGGGCACCCGCTGGACCTTGCCCGCCGCCCACCGCAGCATCGGCTCGAAGACGCGACGCCCGATCCGCTCGACGCGGACGTCGACCAGGCCGGCGTCGCACGCCTGCTGGCGAATCACTGTCGCGCTGGCGGCGGCGGCCAATCCCAGGCCCCAGAACCGCAGGCTGGTGGCGCCGGCCAGCACTTCGGCCGCTGTGCGGGGCAACCGCTCCGTGCTGATGTCGGACATCACCAGCCGGCCGCCGGGCCGCAGCACCCGCCCCACCTCGACGAAGAACGCCGGGCGCGACGGGAAGTGAAACGCCGCCTCGACACTGATGACCGCGTCAACCGTGCCGTCACCCAGCGGGATCCGCGTCGCGTCCCCCACGACCGGGTGCGCGCTGGCCTCCGCCAGGCGGAAGCGCCCGGCATGCAGCTGCGACTCGGTGATGTTGAGCGCGACCAACGTGTGCGGCAAGGCCACCTCGGCGATGACGGGGTCCTGTGCTCCCAACCCGTTGCCGACGTCGAGGATGACACCCCCGCGAGGCAGCCGTCCCGCCATGGTCTCGACCAGCCGGCGGGGCGCCACTGCGGCCTCGGCCTCGTCGCCCGGGCCCTCCCACAGCCCGAGGTTCAGCCAGCCAGGGGCCGGAGCCAGGAAGAAGTCCGCGCCAAGGCTGTCATAGACCGTCGCCGCCGGATTGGTCGAGAAGCGCCACAGACGCCCGACGTGTCGCAGCTGTGCACGCGTCCATGTCCTCACGTAGCGAAGCGATAAGACACAAGACGACGGGCCATGGGCTATGACAGTAGCGCGCTCCACGATGGGCTCGAAGGCCGGAGCCGAGCTGAACCCGCAATCGCTTCGCTTCTCCTGGTCAGAACCGGCCCGTCGGCTTCGGACGGCCAAGCGGGCAAAGTCCTCGGGAGTCCAAAGCCGCACTGACGCGTCGCCGCTGATCAGCAAGGGTGAGGAGGTGTGGCTGCCATCACCACGCTCGTCGGCGGTTGCCGCGTGACCGACGACGAAGGCGGCGTCGAAGGGGAAGGGCAAGGCCATCGTCGGCGTGTACTACCTGGAGGGCTGGCGCGCTCCCTGCAGCGAGAGGGACCGCGCGTAAGCGAACGCGCTGCTACGAATTGACCAGTGCCGCGAAGTCCGCCCCCTCCAGGGGACGGAACAGGTGGTAGCCCTGGACCAGGTCGCAGCCGAGCTCACGGGTCCGCGCCAGCTGTGTCGGGGTCTCCACACCCTCGGCCACCACCGTCATGCCGAGGCTGTGAGCCAGGTTCACCACCGCCGTGACGATGGCGGTGTCCTGCTGATCGGATCCCAGGCCCGCGACGAAGGTCCGGTCGACTTTGACCGTGTCGGCGGGAACGCGCTTGAGGTAGGTCAGCGAGCAGTAGCCGGTGCCGAAGTCGTCGATGGCCAGCCCGATGCCAAGTTCCTTCAGCTCATCGAGCGTGCGGAGCACCTCTGGGCCCTCGTCGACGAGGACGTGCTCGGTGACCTCCAGACAGACCTGAGCAGCGTCCGTTCCGGTGTCGTGCAGAGTCGCCGCCACCGAAACGACGAAGTCGGGCCGCGCCAGCTGCAGTGCCGACATGTTCACCGACAAGCGGAGCGCCTCGGCCCCGGTGTGGTGTCGCCAGCGTTGCAGCGCCTCACAAGCCTGCGTCAGCACCCAGGCACCGATCGGCACGATCAGCCCGGTCTCCTCGGCCAATGGCAGGAAGTCGGCGGGAAGCAGCAGCCCACGGCGCGGATGCTGCCAGCGCAGGAGCGCCTCCATCCCTTGCAGTTTGCCGTCGGTGGCCGAAACAATCGGCTGGTAGACCAGCCGCAGCTCGTCGCGCTCGATGGCTCGACGCAGATCGTTCTCGCGACCCAGCCGCTGCTGGGCTTGCGACCGCACCTGCTCGTCGATGACCTCGTACCGCGCGCCGCCTTGCTCCTTGGCCCGGTACATGGCGGTGTCGGCGTCCTGTAGCAGGATCTCGGGTGTCTCATGCCCTTCACGCGCGTACGCCATCCCGATGCTGGCGGTGATGACGACCTCCTCATCGTCGAGCTGGAAGGGTGATGTCAGCTCGTTGGAGATGCGTCCCGCCAGCGAGAGCGCCTGCCCGGCTTCGGCCAGGTCATCGCACAGCACGACGAACTCGTCACCGCCCAGCCGGGCCAGGGTGTCGCCGGGGCGCAGGGCCTGTTGCAGACGCTCGGTGACGGCCACCAGCAGCCGGTCGCCGGCGCGGTGGCCAAGGCTGTTGTTGATCACCTTGAAGCGGTCGAGATCGATGCACAGCACGGCGGGCACGGCGGGTTCCCGACGCGCTCGCGACAACGCGTGGGCGATCCGGTCGTACAGCAGCGTGCGGTTGGGCAATGCCGTGAGCGGGTCGTGCAGCGCCCGGTAACGCTGCTCTTCCTCGGCTTCCTGGGAGGCGACCCGTCCACGAGCATTGACGATGTAGGCCGCCGCGACGTCGGCGAGAATCTGCCCGGCGGCGACCTCGTCCGCGGACAGCGCTCCAGGCTTGTCCCGGTACAGGTCCACGGCGCCGATCTGCCTGCCGTCGATGCGCATGGGAAAGCCGAAGACGGCGGCCACTCCGGACTCGACCGCTCGCGGTCCGAAACGCGGAAACCGCTTGTCCGCGCCCATATCGGAGATCAGCACCCGCTGGCCTGTGCGATAGGCCTCCAGACACGGCCCCTCTCCCAGCTCGACCTGCAGCCCCTCGATCTGCAGCAGGACCTTGTCGGAGGCGGAAGCGAAGTGCAGGTCGCTGTCGCTGCCCATGAGCATGACCCCGGCACCGGTGACCGGCAGCACCTCCAGGATCCGCGAAGTCAGGCGGTCGAGGATTGCCTGGATGGGGAAGTCAGTGACCAGTGTCCGCGCAAAGTCGACCAGCAGTTCCGACAACCGCTGTTCATGGACCAACTGCTTCACTCTCCAACATGACGGACAGAAGCTGGAACCTAACTGTACGAGATTTAGGACAAGCTGTGCGAATACGACATCATCGGCCGGGCGGGGCCTGTAGTGCGATCGGCCGGAGCCGGGCAGGCTAGGGCCATGTACCGCGATGACACCTGCGCCGTCTGCGGCGACTCGCTGCCGCCGGACCACTTCTATTGCCGCCAGCACGCCGCCACCGTCGACGAGCGGCTGCACGAGATCGGCGAGTTGCTCGGTCGCGCCCTCGAGGACCTGCCTCGGCTGGCGACGCTGCTGGGTGAGGTGGCCCAGGAGACCTGGGACTACCTCGCCGAGGGTGAGGCCGACGCACCGGAATGGCCGCCCGTTCCGCCGGTCGAGTTGCGCGCCCACGCCGACGAGGTTGACGTCGACGTTGACACGGAGCCGGGACGGGTGCGCCTGTCCGTGATGGCGGGCCTTCCGCCGTTGCTGGCAGCGCTGGCCGCGGGGTTGGACGCGGCCGACGTGGGACGCCTGGCTCGCGCCTGCTCGGCTGCGCAGGGGACCAACGCCACCCACTGACCACGCCGGTCGTGGGCCACCCGCCGCGCGCACTAGCATGAGCCGCCGCCGCCCCGACGAGAGGACCACCCGCGATGCAGTACCGCAAGCTCGGCCGCTGGGGCGTGCAGGTGTCAAGCGTCGGCCTGGGCTCCTGGCTCACCTACGGCGGATCGGTCGAGGCCGACAGGGCCAAGGAGTGCATCCACCGGGCCTACGACCTCGGGGTCAACTTCTTCGACACCGCCAACGTGTACATGCGAGGCCGGGCCGAGGAGATCGTCGGCGAGGGGTTGTCGGGCTACCCACGGGACTCGTTCGTGCTGGCCACCAAGGTGTTTTTCCCGATGGGCGACCGCCCCAACGACACCGGCCTGTCGCGCAAGCACGTCACCGAGCAGTGTCACCACAGTCTGCGCCGGCTCGGCACCGACTACATCGACCTGTACCAGTGCCACCGCTACGACG
>JACCVM010000041.1 GCA_013698135.1 Euzebyaceae bacterium
GTCGAGGAACTGCCGAACAGCCCGGTGTTGACCAGCACCCACTCGGGCTTGTCGGTGTCCTTGTCCAGGTAGATCTCCTCGACCTTGCCGATCTTGTCGCCGTTGAGGTCGATGACCTTCGCCCCGCGTACCTGCGAGATCTCTTCGGTATCCATGTAGCCCTCCAAATGTGTGTGTGGGGTCACCACATGCCCACGGCTGCGCACGGGCTAACGCGCCTTCGCGGGTTTGACGAGGCCAAGCCCGAGGGTTGCAAGGATGCCCGGCGGGTAGAGGGGCATCCCCAAACAATCTGGAGGTATCGAGTGTCCCGTCGCGAGACCGAAGCGACCAACGACCGGGTCGCCAGCGACCGCGAGTACGCGCCTGCCCCCGTCCAAACGGACGGCAACGGCAGCGCCATCGCGGCGTTCGTCCTTGGCTTCATGTCCCTCACCTTCTTCTTCTTGGTCTTCACCGGTCCAGCTGCCCTGCTGTTCGGCCTGATCGCCGCCATCTTTGGCTTCGTCGGCATCGGCAAGGCCAAGACGCTGGGCGGCCTGCACAAAGGACTGGCCGTCAGCGGGCTGATCATGGGCGTGCTCGCGCTCCTGCTGGCCATCGCGGCCATCGTCGGTGGGTTGTCGCTGGCGAACAACCCGCAGATCCAGCAGCAGTTCCAGCAACTGCTCGACAGCGCGCAGGAAGTAGCCCCCTAAGCAAACACACGAAAGGGCCCGGCTTGCGCCGGGCCCTTTTCGCGTTGAGTCCGACCAGTCTGCTCGACCAGGCATTCACCCGTCAGGAGCCCACCATGGAGTACACACATCTCGGCCGCACCGGCTTATCCGTCAGCCGCTTGTGCCTCGGCACGATGAACTTCGGCCCGGAGACCTCGCAGGAGGACTCCCACGCCATCATGGACGCCGCCCACGAGCGAGGGATCAACTTCTTCGACACCGCCAACGTCTACGGCTGGCGCCAAGGCGAGGGAATCACCGAGCAGATCATCGGCCGCTGGTTCGCCCAGGGCGGTGGGCGGCGGGACAAGACGGTCCTGGCCACGAAGCTGTACGGCTCGATGAGCGACTGGCCCAACGACACCTACCTGTCGGCGCTGAACATCCGCCGGGCCTGCGACGCCTCGCTGCAGCGGTTGCAGACCGACCACATCGACCTGTACCAGATGCACCACATCGACCGGAACACCCCGTGGGAGGAGATCTGGCAGGCGATGGAGGTGCTCGTCGCTCAAGGCAAGATCCTGTATGTCGGATCGTCAAACTTTGCCGGGTGGAACATCGCGCAGGCTCAGGAGGCGGCCAAGGCGCGCCACTTCGTGGGCCTGGTCAGCGAGCAGTCGCTGTACAACCTGACCGAGCGCAGCGTCGAGCTGGAGGTCGGTCCGGCCTGCCAGGCCTACGGCCTCGGCTTGATCCCCTGGTCGCCGCTGGGCGGTGGCTTGCTGGGAGGGATCCTGCGCAAGGAGCGGGAGGGCAGATCGGCATCCGACCGCATGCAGGAGCGGCTGGCGGAGCGCCGTGAGGAAGTGGAGGCCTACGAGGCGTTCTGTGACGAGCTGGGAGAGCAGCCGTCCGACGTCGGTCTGGCCTGGCTGCTGCACCAGCCCGTCGTCACGGCGCCGATCATTGGGCCGCGGACGATGGAGCAGCTCCAAGGAGCGCAGCGTGCGTTGGAGATCAACTTGGACGACAAGGCGCTGGCGCGCCTCGACGAGTTGTTCCCGGGCCCCGGCGACCAGGCTCCCGAGGCCTACGCCTGGTGAGGAAAGCTTGCGGGCCTGGCCTTGCGGCCGTGCCCGCAACCAACTGGATGGCCTACCGCTGCGCTGCGTGCGGGAAGGGTGCGTCCTGTGGGCGGTACTGGGCTCGAACCAGTGACCTCTTGCTTGTCGAGCAAGCGCTCTCCCGACTGAGCTAACCGCCCCGGGGGGCGCAGGATAGCGCAGGCGCTTCTGCGGTCGCCAGGCCCGCCTCGTTCGTCGAGCGCTAGCCTCGGCGTCATGGACGCCTTGCAGCAGACCTACCTGGGCCCCACCGGCCTCGTCGTCAGCCAACTGTGCCTTGGCACGATGACCTTCGGCGACGCCGCCGACCTCGACGGCTCGCGGGCGATCGTCGAGCGGTTCCGCGAGGCCGGCGGGACGTTCTTCGACACCGCTGACGTCTACACCGAGGGCCGCAGCGAGGAGTTGCTGGGCGAGATTCTCGGCAACGACCGCGACCACGTGGTCATCGCCACCAAGGCCTACGGTGCCAGCGGCGACGGGCCCAACGACCGTTCCGCTTCGCGCCGGCACCTGCTGCAGGCGGTCGAGGCGAGCCTGGACCGGCTCGGCACCGACTACATCGACCTGTACCAGCTGCACCGCTTCGACGACACCACGCCGCTGGAGGAGACGCTGTCGACCCTGGAGGACCTGGTACGCGCCGGCAAGGTGCTGCACGTGGGGATCTCCAACTTCACCGGCTGGCAGCTCGAGCGCGCGGTGCGCATGCAGGAGATGGCCGGTTACGACCGCTTCGTCAGCCTGCAACCGCAGTACTCGCTGGTGGAACGCAAGATCGAGCTGGAGACCCTGCCCGCCGCCCGCGCCAACGCCCTGTCGATGCTCGCCTGGTCGCCGCTGGCGGCGGGCTTCCTGGCCGGCAAGTACCAGCGGGGTCAATCCGGCGAGGGCAAGGGCCGCTTCGCCCGGTGGCTGGACAGCATGTCGGAGCAAGGCTGGCGAACCCTTGACGTCGTGCGCGAGATTGCCGGCGCTCACGACGCGCAGCCAGCCTCCGTCGCCATCGCGTGGCTGCTCGCGCGCCCCGACGTCATCCCCATCATCGGAGCCACCAGGGTTGAGCAGCTCGAGGACAGCCTGGCCGCGGCGACGCTCGAGCTGACCGACGACGACCTGCAGCGCCTCGACGAGGTCAGCGCCGTCGAGCAGGGCTACCCCTACGACTTTGCGCCGCAGACCGGACGTCCCCAGCGACGGCTGGCATGAGCCGGAGCCCTCGCCAGCTGCTGGAGACCGTGCGCACCATCGCCGTTGTCGGCTGCTCGACGCAGCCGCACAAGGCGGCGCACCGCATCCCCGCGATCCTGCAGGCCGCCGGCTACCGCGTCATCCCGGTGCACCGCACCGCCTCGCAGATCCTC
>JACCVM010000123.1 GCA_013698135.1 Euzebyaceae bacterium
GGCCGGTTGTCCGCCTCGAAGCGGGTCACTTCCACCCGCTCGTCGACCCGGCTGCCGTCGCGGATGCGCTGCTGGCGCTCGCAAGCGATGTGGTGCCGGCAGCCCCCGGCGCTGACCCGTCGGATGCGACCGTCGCGCTGCCCGCCCGCGACGGCGCCGTCGCGCTGCGCTTCGACGAACGGGGCCTGATGCCAGCTGTGGTGCAGCAGCACGACACCGGGGAGGTGCTGATGGTCGCATGGATGACCCGCGAGAGCCTCGACGAGACGCTGGCCACCGGGCAGACGGTGTTCTGGTCACGCAGTCGCGGCGAGCGCTGGCACAAGGGCGCGACCTCGGGCAACACCCAGCGCGTCATACAGGTCATCGCCGACTGCGACGCCGACGTGCTCCTGATCAAGGTGGAGCAGGGCGGCGACGGGGTGGCCTGCCACACCGGTGCGCGCAGCTGCTTTCTGTATCCGTTGGCCGGATGAACACCGCGCTGTACCAGCCCTGTAGGGAGGCGTTCACCGAGCTGGCGCGCGACCACGCGCTGGTGCCCGTGTGGCGGGAGGTGCTGGCGGACCTGTACACCCCCCTGGCGGTGTACGACCGGCTGCGCCACAGCGACGGCCCAACGTTCCTGCTGGAATCCGTGGAACACGGCGAGCGTTGGGGCCGCTGGTCGTTCATCGGTCTGCGCCCCCTGTTGCAGCTGCGAGCCCGCGCCGGCGCCGTCACGCTGACCGGGGCCGCTCCCGCCGCGGCGCGGCAGGCCGCCGCCAGTGGGGATCCACTGGCCACCCTGGAGGCTCTGCTGGCAGGGCTACGCACACCGGAGCTGCCTGGGTTGCCGCCGCTGTTCTCCGGTGCGGTCGGCTACCTCGGCTGGGACGTGGTCCGCTTCATCGAGCGGCTGCCGGCCAGCGGCACCGATGACCTGGGGATGGACGACGCCTGGTTGGTGTTTCCCGGCCAGCTTGTCGTCTTCGATCATCTGCGGCAGCGGCTGCTGGTGGTGTCCAACGTGCGCCCCGGTGACGATCCCGAGGGAGCCTGGGACGCGGCGGTGGAGGCATCGGAGCGCCTGGTGAGCAGCCTGGGGACGCCGGTCGGCGCCGCCCCGGTGGCGCCGCCGCGTGGCGCGCGGGTGAACGACGCGGCCGCCAACATGCCTCGCGAGGACTATCTCGCCGCGGTCGAGCGGGCCAAGGAGCATATCCGCGCCGGCGATGTGTTCCAGGTGGTCCCCAGCCAGCGCTTCTCCCTGGAAACTACTGCGGACCCGTTCACCGTCTACCGGGTTCTGCGTGTCATCAACCCGTCGCCCTACATGTACATCTTCAACATTCCTGTGCAGTCCACAGCGGGTGCCACGCAGACAGCGGGTGCCACGCAGACAGCGGGGGCAACACAGATCGTGGGATCGTCGCCAGAGGCGCTGGTCACCGTCCGCGGGCGTGACGCGGTCATCTGGCCGATCGCCGGATCAGCACCTCGTGGCGCAACCGACGCCGAGGACGAAGCGCGCGAGTCGGCGCTGCGCGGCGACGTCAAGGAGTGCGCCGAGCATGTCATGCTCGTCGACCTCGCCCGCAACGACCTCGGCCGGGTCTGCGAGCTGGGTAGCGTGCGGGTCTCGGGGTTCATGGATGTGGTCCGCTACAGCCACGTCATGCACTTGCGGTCCACCGTGGGCGGCCGTGTACGCGACGGTGTCGGCCCGGTCGACATCCTGCGTGCCACGTTCCCGGCGGGCACGCTGTCGGGCGCTCCGAAGGTGCGCGCGATGCAGATCATCGACGAGCTGGAACCGACGAGACGCGGCCTGTACGGCGGCGGCATCGGCTATCTGGACCTCGCCGGCAACCTCGACCTGTGCATCGCCATCCGCACGCTGGTGTTCCGCAACGGCGCGGCCCACGTGCAGGTCGGTGCCGGTGTCGTCGCCGACAGCGTGGCCGAGCGCGAGTACGCCGAGACACAGGACAAGGCGATGGCGCTGCTGGCCTCGGTCCGCGCCGCTGAGCGGCTGTGAGCGGCCGACGGGGCTGGCTGCTGCCCATCCTGGCGGTGCTCGCCGGCGGGCTGGTGCTGCTGCTGGCCGGGGCGGCTGACTGGACCGCCGGCGTCGTCACCCGGAGGGTGGGCGAGGTCGCGGTGTCCGAAGCCGCCGGCACCAGCGGAACGCGGCTGGCACCCGCTGTGGTGCCACTGGGACTGCTGGCCCTGGCCGCCGGCGTCGCGCTGGCGGCGCTGCGCGGCCTGCCGCGTCGTGGTGCCGCTTTGCTGGCCTTGGCCACCGGTATGGGCACGATCGGCACTGTCGTCGCGGGCGCGGCCGGCCAGACTGGGCTCACCGTGGCGCCGTTCGTCGCAGGCTTCGCCGCTGCGGTGGTGGCCACGGGAGGCGCGCTGGGACTGCGGGGCCCCACTCACCCGCCCTCGCGAACCCGCTACACCATCGAAGAGGCGCAGCGCCCCGCCGACGACGAGTGGTCCCTGGCCAGCGTCGAGGAGCCACCGCCCGGCTCGGCAACCGCTGCGCGTCGCGGCACGCGCGGCCCCGCGACGGGATCGGTCGCTGCGGCCAACGACTACGATGGCGACCCCCCGACACGAGGAGACGCGTGAGCGGCTTCCTGGCACAGGCATGCGCCGAGGCGCGCGACCGCGCCGCGCGGGCACACGAGGCGCTGCCTCTTGGCGACCTGCGCGACCGTGCCCGGCGGTGCCCACCGCCTCCGTCCTTCGCCGCGGCCCTCGGCGGCCCCGGCGTTGCCGTCATCGCCGAGGTGAAGCGCGCGAGCCCGGCTCGCGGCCACCTCGCGATCATCCCGGACGCCGGCGAGCTGGCCCGCGCCTACGCCAGCGGTGGCGCCGTCGCCATCAGCGTGCTGACCGAACCCGCGCACTTCGCCGGCTGTCTGGACGACCTGGTCGACGTTGCCGCGGCCACCCCGTTGCCGGCGCTGCGCAAGGACTTCGTCCTCGATCCCTATCAGGTCTGGGAGGCGCGGGCAGCCGGGGCCGCGGCGGTCCTGCTCATCGTGGCCGCGCTGGAACAGGACGCCCTGACCATGCTGCTGCGGATCACCAACGAGGCCGGGCTGAACGCCCTGGTCGAGACGCACGAGGAGCACGAGGTCACCCGCGCCGTCGGCGCCTTCGAGGCCGCTGGCGCCCGTGGTCCGCTGATCATCGGTATCAACGCACGGGATCTGACCACCCTGGACGTCGATCCGCACCGGTTCGCCGCACTGCGCGGCCGCGTTCCCGACACCGCGATCGCCGTCGCGGAGAGCGGCGTGCGCGAGCCCGCCGACGTTCGACGGCTCGCGGCCGCCGGTGCCGACGCCGTGCTCGTCGGCGAGGCGGTGGGCACCGCGACCGACCCCGCCGCCGCCGTCCGCGCGCTGGTGACCGCCGGCCTGCGCCGGGACGGCGACCAAGCAGGAGTCGCCTGATGTCCGCCGCGCCCACCAACCCCGCCCCTTACTCGCAATCCGACAGCAACTTGACCAACTCCGCTCCCGCCCCTTACTCGACATCAAAGTTCGGCCGGTTCGGCGGGCGCTTCGTGCCCGAGGCCCTGGTGGCTGCCCTCGACGAACTGGCGGCCGCCTACGACGACGCCAGCAGCGACCCGGCGTTTCAGGGTCGGATGCGGGATCTGGCCCGCCACTACGGCGGGCGCCCCACGCCCTTGTATTTCGCGCAACGCCTCACCGAGCACGCCGGCCCGAACGCCGCGCGGATCTTCCTCAAGCGAGAGGATCTGGCGCACACGGGCAGCCACAAGTTGTGCAACGTCCTCGGCCAGGGCCTGCTCACCGAGCGGATGGGCAAGCGGCGGGTGATCGCGGAGACCGGCGCTGGCCAGCACGGGGTGGCCACCGCCACGATCGCGGCGCTCCTGGGACTCGACTGCGTGGTGTACATGGGGGAGGAGGACACCCGCCGGCAGCGGCTGAACGTGGTCCGCATGCAGCTGATGGGTGCCGAGGTGGTGCCCGTCACGTCGGGCACGCGCACGCTGAAGGACGCGATCAACGAGGCGATGCGCGACTGGGTCACCAATGTTGAATCAACCCATTACTTGATCGGCTCGGTCGTTGGCCCGCATCCCTTCCCGGTGATCGTGCGCGACTTCGTCAAGGTGATCGGCCAGGAGGTGCGCGCCGAACTGCTGGAGACCGAGGGCCGTCTCCCTGGCGCGCTGGTCGCGTGCGTCGGTGGCGGCAGCAACGCGATGGGTCTGTTTCACCCGTTCATCGCTGACGAGGGGGTGCGGCTGGTCGGCGTCGAGGCCGGCGGCGAGGGCCTGTCGGGCGTGCGACACTCCGCCACGCTGACCGGCGGCAGCGAAGGGATTCTGCACGGCGCGCGTTCCTTCGTGCTGCAGGACGACTTCGGGCAGGTGCGCCCGACCCACTCGGTGTCGGCGGGCCTTGACTATCCCGGTGTCGGGCCAGAGCACGCCTGGCTGGCCGACACCGGGCGGGCCGAGTACCTGGCCGCCACCGACGACGAGGCACTGGAGGGCTTCCGGCTGGTCTGTGAGCTGGAGGGGATCATTCCGGCGCTGGAGCCAGCCCATGCCGTCCTGTCAGCACTGCGCCTGGCCCGCGAGCTGGGACCCGACCAGATCGTGGTACTCAACCTGTCCGGGCGTGGCGACAAGGACGTCGACGAGGTGAGCCGACTGCTGGCGATGACGCCGGCGGGCCAGGACCTGGCAGCGGAGCGTTGACTCGGGTCATTGCCGCGATCCAAGCGGCCAACGACGACGGGAGGGCGGCCCTGGTCGCCTACCTGCCGGCCGGCTATCCCGACATGGACACCTCGTTGTCGTGCCTGCGAGCCGCGGCCGAGGCCGGCGCCGACGTGCTGGAGGTTGGCTTTCCCTACTCGGACCCGCTGATGGACGGTCCCACCATCCAGGCGGCCTCACAGGTGGCGTTGGACCGCGGCTACACCCCGGCCGACGACTTCGCGATGTGCGCCCAGCTCACCGAGGCAGTCGAGATTCCCACCCTGCTGATGACGTACTACAACCTGGCGTGGCACTACCGGGGCACATCCCGTCTCGACGACTTCGCCGCCGAGGCCGTAACTGCGGGGCTGGCTGGCGCGATCCTGCCCGACCTACCCGCGGAGGAGGGTCAGGAGTGGTCGGCGGTGGCCGCGGGCCACGACCTGGCCACCGTCTTCCTCGCCGCGCCGACCTCCCCCGACGAGCGGCTGGCGGCGGTCGCCGAGCGCAGCACCGGCTGGGTGTATGCCACTTCCACCCTCGGCGTGACCGGCGAGCGGCAGTCGCTGTCGTCGATGGCCGCACCGCTGGTCGCGCGGTTGCGCGGCTGCACCGACAAGCCAGTGGCCGTCGGCATCGGCGTGACCAGCGGCGAGCATGCTCGGGAGGTGGCGAGCTTCGCCGATGGCGTGATCGTCGGCTCGGCGATCGTGCGAGCCGCGGGCGACGGCGGGCCCGACGCGGTGGCCTCGCTGGTCGCCGAGCTCGCCGCCGGCTGCCGGCGCTGACTCTCCCGGCGCCCACCCCGGGGTGGTGGGCATCCGGTACCGGATCGGTAGCCGATCCCCGCCACCCCGGGTCCGGGGTCAGCGGGCGAGCATGCGGCGCAACGCGGCCTCGAGGTGCGGCTCGCTGAAGGTGTAGCCGGACGCCTCGGTGCGCTCGGGCAGCACGCGGGCGCTGTAGTACAGCAGCTCGTCGACCAGCTCGCGGCCGAGGACCAAGCCTGGAGCCCAGGCGGGAACCCCGATCGGCAGCACCGGCCGGCGGATGACCCGCGCGAGGGTTCGCGTGTACTCCGCGTTGCTGACCGGCGTCGGAGCGGTCGCGTTGACCACACCGTGCAGCGACTCGGTGACTAGCGCGTGGCGCAGGACCCCAGCCACGTCGTCGAGGGCTACCCAGCTGACGTACTGTCTCCCCGACCCCAGCCGGGCGGTGCCGGCGATCTTGAAGATCGGCAGCTGGCGGCCGAGCGCTCCTCCGTTGGGCGACTGCACGACGCCCATGCGCACGTGAACGACTCGCACGCCCGCTTCCCGGGCTGGGAAGGCGGCGGCCTCCCAGGCCTGCACGACCTCGGCGAGGAACCCCACGCCTGGCCCGGAATCCTCGGTGAGCACCTCGTCACCGCGGTCGCCGTAGACGCCGATCCCCGACGCGCACACCAGCACCTGCGGGCCGTCGGTCATGGTGGCCAGAGCCTTGGCGATGGTCTCGGTCCCCTGGATACGGCTGTCGAGGATCCGGCGCTTCTTCTCCGACGTCCAGCGGCTGCCGAGGAGGAGGTGCTCGCCGGCGATGCTCTCGCCGGCAAGGTGGACGAGCGCTTGCACGCCTTGCAACCCGGCGGTGTCCACGTCGCCGTTGTCGGGGTTCCATGCCACCGTTTCGCCCGGCCGGGGGCGGCTGCCGGGCCGCACCAGCCCGACGACCTGGTGACCGTCGGCGCTTAGCAAGTCCGACAGCTGGCTGCCGATCAACCCCGTCGATCCGGTCATGGCGACGCGCATGGCAACAACTCCTGAACTCAGGTTCGGTCAGGTGCGGTCCCGCACCGGATGACGCCAACGGTAGGCGACCAGTTCGTCGAGGGACGCGGGGATGCCTTCGCGCACCGAGGGATACCGCGGTTGCAGCCCCAGTTGCGACCACAGCAGGTCCGGTTGCACCGGCAGGCGCAGCTCGGCGGCGTGGACGGTGTCGCGGGTCACCATCGACGGCTTCGACAGCATGCGGGTCACCGTTCCCACCAGCCCTGCCACCGGCGCGGCGATCACTCCCGGCGTACGCAGCACGTGGTGTCCAGGGTAGTAGTGGCGCAGGATGCCGAAGAACTCGTCCCAGCTGGCGTTGGTCTGGTCGCCCGCGGGGCTGGCGCCGGTCCAGCCCTGCGTTCCCATCGCGATCAACAGGCGGGCGGCGTCACTGACGTGCAGGTGCGCGTAGGCGTCGGCGCGTAAGCCGGGAAGCATCGACCAGCGGCGGTACAGCTGCGCGAACATGAGGTCGCGGGCCCCGTAGACATGAGGCAGGCGCACGATCGCCAAGCCGATGTCGCGGTCGGCCGCCAGTTCGGCCAGGTACCGCTCGGCCTCGATCTTGATCCGACCGTAGGCCACGGCCGGCGCTACCGGGGTCGCCGCGGTGATGACCCCAGTTGGCTGGTCCCCGTAGACCAGCAGGCTGCTGGAGAACACCACCATGCGCACGCCAGCGTCCGCGGCCGCCTCCAGCAACCGGGCACTACCCGCGACGATGGTGCTGCGCAGCCTGACTTCGCTTTCGAACGTCGCACGTGCGGCAAGGTGGTAGACGGTGTCGACGCCCTCGCACGCCCTGCGCAGGCTGTCGGAGTCGCCGAGGTCGCCGCTGACCAGCTCCACGTCGAAGGGGTTGAGCAGGGGCGCGCGGTGCTGCCGCCGGACGAGCGCCCGCGTGGCGACTCCGGCCTCGACGAGCTGCCGAGCGACCTCGTAGCCGATGAAGCCGGTGGCCCCGGTCACCAGTGCGATCAACGTCGCCGGCCCCGTCGGCGCAGGACGTGGTCGGCGCGGCACAGCCCGACGACGCTGAGGGCGTCGGTCAGCTGGCCTTCGAGGGCCATGGTGATGGCAGCCGACAGGGGCAGGCGCCACAACGCGAGCGCCTCGGTGGGGTCGGGGGCGGGTTGGAGCTGGGTCAGGTCCTCGGCCAGCCACAGCAGGCCGCGCTGGTCGGTGATGCTGTTGGACGGCTCGACGGCACCGAGCTCGGTCCAGGTGGCGGCGCGCAACCCCGTCTCCTCCTCCAGCTCGCGGGCGGCCTCGTCCCGCGG
>JACCVM010000053.1 GCA_013698135.1 Euzebyaceae bacterium
CGGCCCAGCCCGCGGCGAAGTCCAGCGGGTGGTACACGAGGTCGGGCAGGTCACCCGAGGCGGCATTGGAGATCATCAGACTGGGCAGCTCGTCCTCCTCGACAGCGACCAGCTCCACCTCGACCCCCGACTCTTCGGTGAACCCGTCGATGATGTCCTCGGTCAGCGCGATGCGGTCGGGCTCGTTCTCGGTGCTCCAAAGGCTGATCGAGCCACCCGCGGTGGCGCCCTCCGAGCCGCCGGACTGTCCCTCGCCGTCCCCTCCCCCGCACGCCGCGGCCACCAGGCACAAAGCGAAACCGATGAACAGCAGCGACGGACGGCGCATACGGGTCCCTCCCCCTCAAGCGAGCGGGGATCATAACGGATGGACCACTCCCGCGTAAGGGGGCGCGCATCCTCGCCTTCGACCGATGCTATCGTATTGCTATCTACCGGGAGGCGGCGATGGCCAACTTACTGATCCGGAACGTGCGTCCCGCTGTCCACGACGAGCTGAAGCGCCGCGCCGGGGCGTCGGGCATGAGCGTGCAGGCGTACGTGTCTCGGGTCCTCGACCAGCATGCTGCCCGACCATCCCTGTCCACGTGGTTACGCAGCCTCGACGAACTTCCGCGCCACCCGGACGTGGTGGGGGCCCGGGTCCTGCGACAAGCCCGCGACGAGCTGTTGTGACCCTCGTCCTGGACGCCTCCGCGGTCATCGATCTCCTACTTCGCAGCGACTGCGGTGGGCGCGTCCGACAGGCCCTCAGCGCTTACGACATCGACGAGCTGACCACAGTGGCGCACCTCGATGCCGAGGTGTTCTCCGGTCTCGCCCGACTTCACCGCGGCGGGGAGCTGGACGCCGACGAGATAGCTGAGCTGCTACTCCGGCTGGCGGATCTGGCCGTCACGCGAATGCCAATTACGCGTGAACTGCTCGAGGCCGCGTGGGCGCTACGCAACAACATCGCGGCCCGCGACGCGCTGTACGTTGCCTCGGCGCAAGCGCTCAATGCGTCGCTGCTGACGACCGACGGTTCTCTTGCGCGCACTGTACCCAGCCTGGTCGGCGAACTGTGACATTGAGGATTGAGATCACGGCCGCGGCATGGAGCACGCGATACAGCGGGTGAACGTGGGCCACACTGCACGGTGATGGCGACGATCGAGCAATTCCGCGCCCTGGCGCGTTCGTCGCCGTGGCGGTGGCTCGTACGACCCGCGCTGCGCATGCTGCGCGCTGCTGTTCTCCGCTCAGAGCGAGGCCCGCGATGCCGACGCGGGAGGGCCGACGTTGCGAGAGCGCGAGCCCGGCCTGCGCCACGCCGAGGCGCACCGAGTCCGCCTCGATGTGGCGACCGGTGTCTGCGTGTTCACCCAGGAGGTCGGCGGGACCCACGCCGGAAACGGCCACGACTTGCGTCTTGAGGCGGTCGACGAGCCGATGCCTGACGAGCTGTTCGAGACCAAACGGTCAGGCCTACTCCGGCGGCTGCGGAACCGATGACGCCGAGCAGGAGGTTCCTTCACCGAAGGCCGTCCACCTGATGCTTGACTGAGGCTGCTCCCCTCTCGCCGAGTAGATCCGACAGAACCGGTCGGCGGTCACGCGGACGCGGGCGTCGAGCGCGACCGCGTCGGGAAAGCGCAGCACGACCTCGCTGGCGACCTCACGCAGCTGTGGGTAGGCGATGACGGCGGCCGCCTCGGCCGCCGCCTCAGGACTTTCGAAGCGTTCGAGTCCGGTCGGGGACAGCCATGCTTGCGCCGTGGCCGCATCCGCTCCCGGCACGGGTGACCACGGTGTCGGGATACCGGAGACCGTCGCGAGCACCGCGAGGATCACCAGCAGCGTCGCCGTACCAGCAGCAGCAGTCGTCGCTCTCCGGCGCGGCTTGGTGACGCCGGGTGCTAGGCCCACGATCTGGTGAATCCGCTGGTGGCTGAGTCCCAATGCGGCGGCGACCTCCCGCAGGGACATGCCTGCCGCCACCAGCTCCCGCACGCGTTGGTGATACTCGCGCTTGGCCTCATCGACCTCGTCCTGGCGAGCTTCGAAGGCGGCGCGAGCCTGCTGGGTGCGTCGCAGCAAGGTCTCCCGGTCAGACACAGTGTCTACGCTACTGTCCCGTTGCGATACCACCAAGGTGGAAGGTCCGTCGAGCGTGCCGAACTATTTGGATGTCGAGGTCAGCCTCGATCAGGTGATCCCGCGAATCTGGCGCCGGTTCCTGCTGCGAGACCGGGCCACCTTCCTCGACCTGCATCAGGCCATCCAGGACGCCTGCGGCTGGGAGCGGTCCCACCTGTTCGCCTTCCGCGACGCCAAGGGTGCGGTCATCGCGGGGATGCCGGATGACTTCGGGTTCGGTTCCCCCGATCCGGATGCCGGCAAGGTACGAGCTGGGGAATACCTGAAGCGGAACTGGTCGGTCGCCTACGAATATGACTTCGGGGACAGCTGGGAGCACACCGTTGAGCTGAAGGAGGTGGTGACCGAGGCCGAGAAGTTCACCCGACGCATACTCGACGGCGCACGCGCGTTCCCTCCTGAAGACTGCGGGGGTGTGCCCGGCTACGAGGACGTCGTCCCGGTCGCGTCCGGTGGGGAAGCCGCCTATCACGACACCGCCGATCTGCGCGCTTGGTGTGCCGGCTGGGATCCTGACTTCTTCGACCTCGCAGCCGTCGGCCGGCAGTTCGACCACTGATCGTCGCGGGAGGGCCGCGCCGAACATCGTGCGCTGTCCCTGCGCGAATGCCCGCGGGCTCGATCCTGGCCGGTGCCCGTGGCAGAGACAAGGTCGCTCTGGTCCGCGGGATCTGTGAGGAAGCGCTGCGCCGAGCGCTCGCCGAGTCGCTGGGTGGACCGACCATCCGGATCAGAGTTGTCGCTGAGGCGGCCCGGTCAGGCGACCGCCTCGGCGGCGGGCGGCTGGTCGAACTGGGTCCGGTACAGCTCGGTGTAACGGCCGCCGGCCGCCAGCAGCTCGGTGTGCGTGCCCTGCTCCACGACCCGTCCGTCCTCGATCACCAGGATGTGATCGGCGGCTCGGACGGTGGACAAACGGTGGGCGATCACCACCGCTGTCCTCCCGGCGAGTGCCTCACCCAGCGCCGCCTGCACCGCCGCCTCCGACGTCGAGTCCAAGTGCGCCGTTGCCTCGTCGAGGATCACCACCCGAGGCCGCGCCAGCAGCAGCCGGGCGATCGTCAAGCGCTGCCGCTCGCCGCCGGATAGCCGGTACCCGCGCTCGCCGACGACCGTGTCCAACCCGTCGGGCAGCGCGGCCACAAGATCGGCGAGCCGGGCGCGGCGCAGCACGTCCCACAGCTCGTCCTCCGACGCCGCCGGCCGCGCGATCAGCAGGTTGGCGCGCACCGACTCGTGGAACAGATGCCCGTCCTGCGTCACCATCCCGAGCGCCTCGCGGATTGAGTCGGCGGACAGGTCCCGCACGTCGACGCCGGACAGGCGGACGGCGCCACCCTCGACGTCATACAGCCGCGGCACCAGCTGGGCGATCGTGGACTTGCCTGCGCCCGACGATCCCACCAAGGCGAGCATCTGCCCCGGCTCGGCGCGGAACGACACGCCGTGCAACACCTCGACGCCGCCCCGCTTGTCGAGCTTGGCGACCTCCTCCAGCGAGGCCAGCGACACCTTGTCCGCCGACGGATAGCTGAAGTGCACATTGTCGAACTCGACGGAGACTGGCCCGTCCGGTACCGGCCTGGCCCCCGGCCTCTCGATGATCAGGGGCTTGAGGTCCAGCACTTCGAAGACCCGCTCGAAGCTGACCAGGGCGCTCATCACCTCGACTCGCGCGTTGGCCAGGGCGGTCAGCGGCGCGTAGAGGCGGGTGAGCAGCAGGGCCATGGCGACCACATCGCCCGGCGCCAACTGATTGCGCAGCGCGTAGAAGCCACCCAACGCGTAGACCAGCGCCAGCGCCAGCGCCGAGACCAGCGTCAGCGCGCTGACGAACACCCACTGCAGCATGGCGGTGCGCACCCCGATGTCGCGCACGCGACGCGCCCGCACGGCGAACTCGGCCGATTCCTGGGAGGGCCGGCTGAACAGCTTGACCAGCGTCGCCCCAGGAGCCGAGAACCGCTCCGTCATCTGGGTGCTCATCAAGGCGTTGTGGTTGGCCGACTCCCGCTCGAGCTGCGCCAGCCGGGTGCCCATCCGCTGCGCCGGCAGCACGAACACCGGCAGCAGCAGCAAGGTCAGCATGGTGATCTGCCAGGACGTCCCGATCATCACGATCAGCGTCAGCACGAGGGTCACCAGATTGCTGACCACGCCGGAGAGGGTGCCGCTGAAGGCGCGCTGCGCGCCGATGACGTCGCTGTTCAGCCGGCTCACCAGCGCCCCGGTGCGTGTGCGGGTGAAGAAGGCGATCGGCATGCGCTGGACGTGGTCGAACACCGCCGTCCGCAGGTCGAGGATGAGGCCCTCTCCGATCCCCGCCGACAGCCAGCGCGTGACCACCCCCAGCCCACTCTCGGCGACCGCGATGACAGCGATGAGGCCTGCGAGCCTGAGGACGACCTCCAGTGCGGCGCCCGCGACGATCGCGGTCACGACTCGACCGGCCAGCACCGGGGTGGCGACCGCCAGGCCGGCCGTCACGACGCTGAGCAGCAGGAAGGCCACCAGCTGCCGGCGGTGCGGTCTGGCGAAGGCGGCCATGCGCCGCAGCGTGGCCCTGGAGAACGGCCGTCGATCCTGCTGCGCGTGCATCGCGTTGTACAGCGACATCCACGCCGTGACTTCCATGTCCATCGTGCACCGCCGGCATCTCGGGAGCAATGGTGGGGACCTGCACGCTCCGCCCAGGCCCAGGTCCACTACACGCTAGGACCTCAACCGCACTTGAGGTCAAGTTATGCCTGGCTCACAGCACCACCGCCCGGCAACGCCGATGCTGGGTCAGTCCCCCGCCACGGCGCCGCCCATGACCTCGATGTAGCGCCGCGCTGATGCCTCCACCACGCGCTTTGCATCGCGACGCAGGACGGGCGCCCACCAGCCCCCGTAGATCCGATCGAAGGCATACGGGCGCACCGCGGAGACGACGCCGCGGACCGCGCGGGCGGGCAGCGGGAGCCGGTTCGGCGCGCTCCACACAAAGGTGACGCGGTCCTCGCCCGGCGTCACGAAGATGGTGTCCCCGCTCAGCAGCGCACCGGAGCCGCCGGCGCCCGGCGCCCAGTGGACGACCGAGCTGCCGGGGAAGTGGCCGCCACACTCGATGAGGGTGACGTCAGTAAACACCGTTAGTGCATCGCGCCACGTCCGAAGGGCCGGGGCCAGGTGGGTGAGCCAGGAGGCGTCGGCTTCAGGCAGCAGAATCTCGGCGTCAAAGGTCCGGCTCCATTCGGTGATCGCACCATAGAAGTGAGGATGACTGGCGCTGACGGCCCGCAGGCCGCCGGCGTCGCGCACCTGCCGCACCGCCGCAGCGTCAAGGAATCCGGGTGGATCCCACAGCAGGTTGCCTTCGGCGGTGGTGACCAGCAGCGCACGCTGGCCGATCCCAACCGATGGTTCCACGCCGATGCCGATCAGCCCCGGTTCAATCTCGCGCACGTCGCTGCGGTGCCCATCGGCGGCGAGCTGGTCCAACGTTGTCCACCGCTGACCGCCCGGTGGCACCCACTGCCGCTCGTCGGCGCAGATGGCACAGACGGTCGGCGGCGAGGGCGCCGCTGGGTAGTGGTTGCCACAGGCCGCGCAGATCCACATCCGCGGACCGGCCGTGCGGTCAACTCCGTTGCTCATCAGCCGCTCCGATGTCCGGGTACATGGCCGTCGGCGTTGCGTCGGGGGTCAATCCAGCCGTTCGGTGACTGCGGCGGCTTCGGCCTCCTCGGCGGCCTCGCGCGTAGTGTCCGCCTCGCGGGCGGTCGCCCCAACCTCGTCTTGTGCCCCCTGCCGCTCCAATTCCGCTTCCTCGGCAATCGCGCGTGTTGCCTTCAGCGCTGCTTCGGCCTGACGCCGCCGCTTCAGCTCTTTCTCACGCTCCCGCTGCGCCTGCTGCGTCCGCCGCTGCTCACCTCGAGGCTGGCGCCGCGCTGCGCCCTGTTGCTGGTCCGCTGCCTCCTCGGGCGGTCGGCGGGCATCGGCCTGAGCGCGGGTCTCCTCAGCGCGGTCATCTTCGGTGACGCGGCCACGGCCTTGGCGACCAACGCCTCGATCGCCGCCCGCCGAGCCGAGGACACCGCTCGCAATTGCGGCGCCTTGACGCCGGACAGCAGGCGCCGCTGCTGCTCTCGTACTGCGGCGCCCGACTCCAACAGCGCCTCGACGGCAGCGCGATCGGCACGCGGACGTGCCAGCCTCCGCCTGCCCAGCCCCGATGGCAGGTCACCCCGGAAGCCGGCGCGCTCGGGGGCGTTAGCCGCTGCGCTTGAGCTTGCCGTGCTGCTTGGCGTAGCGCTCACCGCGGCGGAAGACCGCAAGGCCGAGCGGGATGGCCACCAGGCCGATGACCGCAAGGGGCCAGATCTCGTCGCCCATCGCGCCCAGGGGCTCGCCTTCCAAAATGGCGTCGCGGATGCCGTCGAGCGCGTAGGTGGCCGGCGACACAACGGCGATGGCCTGCATCCAGCCCGGCAGCACGTCGACCGGGTAGTAGACGCCGGACACCACCAGCAGCAGGCCCTGGGCGATGAATCCTAGCTGACTGCCCTTCTCGGGTGAGATCAGCGGCAGGACCGCCGTCATGATGCCGAGGCCGACGAACGACACCGAAGCCACCGCCAGCACCACGAGGGCGGCCGCGAAATCGGCACCGGGAATCGACAGGTCGAAGAAGAAGAGGCACAACGAGAACAGCAGTACCGCCCGCACCATCCCGTACAGCAACGCGAAGGCGCCCATCCCGAACAGATGAACGGGGCGCGAGAGCGGCGCCATGAAGGTGTACTCAATCGTCCCCTCCCAACGCTCCCAGGCGACCGTCTCGGTGAGGATCTCGAAGATGATCCCGAGGTAGGCCCAGATCACCGCGCCGATCAGCAGACTGGCGGCGGCGCGGTTGACGTCAATCGTGCCGCCGGTGGCTTCGATGCCGCGGGCGATGAACACGATGGTCAGCGTGTTGGCGACCGTCCAGATGAAGAAGGCGATCTCCCACCAGACGTAGCGCTTGACCAGGTACAGGTTGCGCTCCACCACGCCGACCAGGCCGATCAGTTCGTGGCGCGGCGACCAACCGCCCAGTCGCTGGCGGACGGCTCCTGTCGTGGCTTGCAGATTCACGCGAACACCTCGCGGTCGTCATCCGGGTCGGTTTCCTCGGCGAACTCGCGGCCGGTGGCGGCGAAGAACGCGTCCTCAAGGGTGTCCGCGCCATAGCGCCGGTTGAGCTCGGTGACGCGGTCGAGGACGAGCAGTCGCCCACGGTCGAGCACTCCGACGCGGTCAGCCAGAACCTCGGCCTCGGCGAGGTCGTGGGTGCACAGCAGGATGGTCGCGTCGTGGGTCGCCCGCATCTCGCGGATGAACGCCTGCACCTCACGTTTGGAGCGAGGGTCCAAGCCGGTGGTCGGCTCGTCGAGGAGCAGCAGCACCGGCGCGGTCAGCAGAGCCCTGGCCAGCGCCACCTTTTGCTGCATGCCCCGCGACAAGTTCTCCATCGGCTCGCTGCGGCGGTCGCGGGGGAAGCCGACGCGCTGGAGGATGTCGGGGATGCTGTCGCGGGTCTGACCCGCCGTCAGCCCGTGGAAGCGGGCGGCGTAGCTCAGGTTCTCCGAGGCCGACATTCTCTTGAAGAACGATGCCTCGACCGACACACGGTTGACCAGGCGCCGCACGGCCGCGGCCTCGCCGAGCACGTCGTGACCGAACACGGATGCGCTGCCACCGTCGGGCAGCAGCAGCGTGGACAGCACCCGCACCAGGGTGGACTTGCCGGAGCCGTTCTGGCCGAGCACCGCGACGGTCTCGCCACGCTGGACGGTGAACGACACGCCGTCGAGGGCGGCAACCTGCCGCCGGGCGCTGAATCGGCCGCCGGTCCGCGCTCCTCGGCGGAACACCTTCCGCAGGTCGGCGACGTCCAACGCCGGGACGTCCTCGAAGGGCCCGTCAGGGCTGGGAATGGAGGAAAGCGAAGAAGACACGAGGTTGCTCCCTGGGGCACGCACGAACGACAACAGCGCCGTCAAGCGGCGGTGACCGCGACGGCGCGGCGCTGCGTTGTCAGCAGGCGAGCAACATGCCCGCAGGGTAGCAGCCGGATGTGGCCGGCGTCACGTGCGCGCGGCCCGGCGAGCCTCGACGGCGCGCTCTGCCTCGAGGCGCTCGAGCTCGCCGGTGGAGTGGTCGACGTGCGACATCATCTCGGCGACGGCCTCATGACCGGCCTGCTCGGCGATAAGCCGGTGCATCTGCTGGCAGATGCGCCGGTACGACGGATGCCCCTGTGGGGTGGTGCGCAGCTCCAGCATCTGCATCGCGGCGCGGGCGTTGAGCTGCATGCTGTAGCGCAGGCGCCAGGCGAAACCGACGGCGTACTGCGCCTGACGCGGCAGGTCGACGACCAGACGCTCGTACAGCTGCGCCTGGCGGTCCATGGCCGCGTGCCACTGGTCGCCGACACCGGCCTCGTCGATCTCGACCGGGGTGTCGTACCCGTGGCGGGCTGACAGCTCCTGCCATTCGATGGTGAGCATCCGGTGGCGCTGCAGATCGCGGAAGGCCCCGTAGTCGCTGCAGACGTCGAAGCGGTACCACACCCGTTCCAGCGCCCTGCCGGGCTTGTGCCGCCGGTTGGCACGCTCTCCCACATAGGCCCGCACCACCCTGCGGCGGTCGTCTCCTGACAGCGCCTCGGTCAGCGTGCGCAGCTGGGACTCGGGAAGGTGGCTGTGGGGATACAGCATCCCGCACAGCAGCTCGACCTCGGCGTCCGGTGACCAGGCCACCAGCTCCACCTCGGCCGCCGGCTTGCTGGCGACGCCCTCCAGCAGCTGCGTGGCCACGTCGCGCGTCGAAGCCCGCGTGTCGCGCAGGTAGTCAACCCACACCTCGCCGCGGTCGGGGCGGTCGACCCGCGTGAGGAACGACGGGATGACCGTGCGCAACTCGGACAACATCATCGCGGCGACGTCGCGGGCCTCGGCCAGCTCGGACGCGCGCAGGCGCAGCAACAGCTGCTCGTAGGCCTGCCCACTGGCGAAGATGCCGACGTTGCTGACGGTGGCGGCGGGCAGCAAGCCGCGCAGCACGTCGCAGGCCTTGGCCTTGATAGCGTTGCGGTAAACCACCGGCGAGGTGGTGTCGTCGCGGGGGAAGCGACGCTCCGCCCACCCCAGCACCACGGGCAGCAGCTCGGCGTAGGTGGTGAAGTTGCTGTCCAGGGCCTCGGTGTAGGCCTGAGCGTGCGGCGAGGTCAGCACGTCGGGATCGCGGTAGTAGCGCCAGCGACCGCCGGGACGGTCGTCGTAGGGCATGTACCGCGTCGACTGCTCCAGGTAGGCCCCGAGCCTGCCCCATTCCAGCTGCTTGGTCAGCAGGTTCGACGCCTGCTCGACCGCCACGTGCGCCCCGCCCAGCTGGGCCACCGAGTCGTCGCCGTACTCCAGGAAGACGCGGCGATACAGCTGGGCAGCCCGGTCGGCATTCAGGGCCGGGGCTGGGCCAGCCGCCTGCGGCGGCGCGACCTGGTTGGACAGGTCCTCGGCGAACTCGTCGAGCAGCAGGCGCCGCAGGCTCTTGGGCGAGCGTGAGTAGCGCGCGTACAGCGCCCCTTTGACCACCTCGGGAAGGTCAAGCAGGGCGAACACGGGGCGGTCGGTGTTGGACACGTACCGGTCCAGCACGGCCTGCTCGTGTGGGGTGAATTCCTCGACGACGTAGGGATGCACTCGCTGCTCCAGTCGCTCCAGCGGCGAGTGTACGCAGGTCGGTTGAGGCCACCTCGCAGCTTCCGCCGATCAGGACCACGGGTGTTGAGCCGCCGGTCAGGGGCATGCTCGGCTCGCTTCCCGACCGCGTGGAGGACCCGTGATCTCATTCGAGCTGGCCCGACGGCTGCTGTCCGCCGGCCTGCAGTGGCGTCCCGGCGACGGCGACCGGTTCTTCATCCCCGATCGCAACCTCGACGAGGCCGTGTTCTCCGTCAGCGAGATGAGCGTCGAGGTGCGGCCGGCTCCCGGCGGGCAACTGATCGCGTTCAACGGCACCGTGGAATGGGCCTTGGACTCGATCATGCAGCAGGAGGCCGTCTGGCTGCCCAGCGAGGCACAGCTGCGTGAGCTGTTGGGCGCCGACTTCACCGCACTGCAGCGAACCGCGGACGGTTACCGCTGCGAGATCGAGGATGGGGCCAGCGGCCAGCGGCTCGGCTTCGAGCACGCCGACCCCGCCGAAGCCTACGGTCTGGCGCTGCTGCGGGTGCTGGAGACCACCAAGGCGCAGGCCTAAACCAAGGCGCCAGCAGCGTAGTGCCGTGACCGACGGCTACCGCATCGCGCTGGAGGCGGGCGACCGGCGCTACGACTACCCCACGTCGGACCGCGGCCAGTTGAAGCTGTGCCAGCGGCCGACGATCACCTAGTACGCCTAGCGATTGACTCGAATCAAGCTCGCCTGGCGGCGGCCCGTGTGGTTCTCGGCGTTGACGATCATGAAGCCGCGCACCGGCGTGTCGGCCAACTGCTCGCGGTTGATCCCCGCCCTCCAGCGGATCCGCTCACGCGGTCCGAGCTCGAAGAACGCGCCGGTCTCCACCGGCTGGCTGAAGGCGTCGAAGTGCCCGACGCCATCGACGATCTCATCACCGAAGGCCAGGCCCTCCTGCGAGAACACCCCGGTGATGTAGCTGAAGTCGGAGTCACTATCAGGCGCAAGACCGACGTCAGACAGCTGGAAGGGCAGCAGCACCGTGGAGGTGTTCAAGCCACCGCCGGCGAAGAAAGCGTTGACAATCTCGCCGGTCTCCAGGTTCACCGTGAACGACCCGAGGAACCCCTCGAGCACGCCGAGGACCGGGCCGATGTCGAACCCGATGACGGCGAATTCGTGCTCACCGTCGTCGTCGGTGTCGAGCAGGACATCCCACTCGTTGACCGCCGGGTTGGAGACGTCGCTGTAGGTGTTGAAGGCGAACACGCCGATGTCGTCATCGGGGAACGCCTGGACGCCGACGGCGCGCACGTCGTTGGTGGCCAACCCCTCGCGCCGGTCCTCCAGGCCCCAGGCGTAGACGTCCGCCGTGCCGGGCACCGCCGAGCGGTTGTGGGTACGGAAGTTCGCCTCGGCCTCGTCCGCACCGACGCGGCCCGGCCTGGTCTCGATGTCCGAGATGGCCCGGGGCACCGCCACGTACGGCACCCGCAGGTCGGACAGCTGCGAGCCACCGAACACGGGCCTGATCGGCGAGAACACCACGTTGCCCGTCGCCGGCGTGAAGCCGGTGGGGGCCTCGGACGCGTCGAAGTGGAAGCGAACGCGAACGACGCGCGATCCCTTGGCCGGCACCCGCACCCGCGGTGCATGGACGCGCACGGAAGCCCCACCACCGGCGTCGGCGTCCATGTCGGCCCTGGTGATGTAGGTGTGAGCGGTGTCGGAGTGGTTGCGCAGGGTGATCTGCTGCGTCTTCGTGATCCGCCGCTCGGTCTCGGCGAACCCGAACGACAGGCTGGCGCTTGCCGGCCCGGTCACCGCGACCACCGGAGTGCGGACCGCGTCTTGCGGATCGACCAGGCCCGCGCCGGCGCGGGATACCGAATAGTCGACGATCTGGTCCGGCTCGGCCGTATTGACCAGCGCCGCCTTGGTGTGCACGACGCTCCAGTTCGGATGCGCCTCGCGGTGCAGGGCGGCGACGCCGGCGACGTGCGGTGCGGACATCGACGTGCCCGACAGCCGCGTGCCCTCGGTGCCGCTGCCTACCAGCGCCGAGTTGATGGAGACGCCCGGCCCGGCGATCTCGGGCTTGGCGCCGCTGTCTCCGTTGCGCGGGCCGTTGGACGTGAAGCTGGCCAGCGTGCGGAAGGTCGGGTTCGGGACGGTACCGGCGTCGGTGATCGTGGCCGTCTCGCCGTCGGCCGCGACGAGGAACTCCTCCTGCTCGGGCGTTGCGCCCAGGAACGGGATGTCCACGCCGGGGATGGGACCCTCGACCGGTGGCGAGCCGTCTGCGTCGTTGATGAACACGACCGCAGCGAGGTTGAGCTCCTGGCCGATGATGGCCCGGTCGATGCGCGGGCAGACGCCGCGGAAGGTGACGACGATGTCACCCTCCTGCGCGCCCTCGAAGTCCTCGGGCGTACAGCCCAGCGACTCGTCCTCCACAGTCTCCGGATCATCCTGCAGGACGAACACGGGGCCAGTGATCGGCTCGGCGACGTCTGCGCCGTTGGAGTTCTGCAGCGTGATCGTCTCGCCGTTCACCGTGAAGTCGGCCACGTCGATGGTGGCGATGCTGTCCATCGCCGCGACGGACAGCGCCCGGGTCGCCGCTGCGGGGGCGCCGGTGATGTAGTTGGCTTCGCCGCTGTTGCCGGCGGAGGCCACGACCACGACGCCAGCCTTGACGGTGTTGTCGCTGGCGACCGACAGGGGGTCGTCTGGGCGACCGTATGGCGAGCCGAGGCTCATGTTGACCACGTCGAGGTCGTGCTCGACGGCGAAGTCCAGCGCCTGGATGATGACCTCGGTTGACGCCGAGCCGCCGCAGCCGAACACGCGCAACGCGAACAGGTCAGCCTCGGGCGCGACGCCCGGTCCGACGCGAAAGGTGTTGTCGTGGGTGGTCGAGTCGTACGGCCCGTCGAAGGTGCTGCCGTCGGCGAGCACTCCTGGGCCCCCGGCGGTGCCGGCGACGTGGCTGCCATGCCCATTGCAGTCCAGCGGGTCGGGGTCGGGCTGAGCTGTGTTGATGTCGGGGTTCTCGCTGGAGGCGTCGTAGTCGTCACCGACGAAGTCGAAGCCGCCGACGACCTTGTCGGTCGGGAACGTGCCCGGCTCGATGACCGTCCCGTCGTTGTCCGCGAAGGCCTCCTCGGTGCCGGGGGCGCCGAAGTTGCGTGCGTGTAGTCGATACCCGTGTCGATGATCCCGACCTTGATGTTCTCACCGGTCAGACCAAAGTTCTCCCACACTCCCGGGGTACCCAAGAACGGCACCGAGTCAGCGTTGGTTGGCCGGAACAGCTGCACGTCACGCACCGATTTGACGCTGGGCAGCGCGGCGAGCCTCGGGACGTTCCTGGCCTTGATCTGGACGGCAACGCCGTTGTAGGCGTCCTGGACCTTGGTCAGGACTTCGCCGCCGAGGTCGACGACGTCGGCGGCGACAGTGCGCTGCCGCGCCCGCAGGTCGCGACGGATCGTGGCTCGTTGCCGGTTCGACAGCTCGTCACCCTGCTTGGCCGCACGCGCTTGGCGGACGGCCACGGGCGCCCCCTCGACCTGCACGATGACCGTGAGCAATCGGTCAGGCTCGGCCAGCTTCGGCGTCAGGTGCGGGTCGATGCGCTGCCCTCAGGTCCTCGCAGCGGGATCCGCTCGAAATCGTGGCCGGGCCGCTGGGCGGCAGCGACCGGGGGTACGAGCGACAACAGGACGACGATGCTGAGCAACGCTGCTCGTGCACTTCGGAACACGGGACCTCCACTGGCCAACGACATGGCGAGCGACAAGGATCCCCCGTCACCCCCGAAAACGACTGGGACCCTAGACCGAGCCGACCGCTGTGAACAAGTGCTGGTCGAATCTGGAGCGGTGAACATTGGGCGAACAGCGCTGATAGGTGCGCTACCGCTTCGCTACTTGAGCGCTAGCAGGGACTCCAGGCCGATCGTCAAACCGGGGAGGGCCGCCACGCGTTTGGCGGCGAGCAGCACACCAGGCATGAAACAGCTGCGGTCCAACGAGTCGTGCCGGATCGTCAACGTCTGTCCGGTACCGCCGAAGACGACCTCCTGGCTCGCCACCAGCCCTGGCAGCCGCACGCTGTGGACTGGAACCCCGTCGACGACCTCGCCGCGCGCCGGGTGGCCGGCAGGCCCCGGC
>JACCVM010000081.1 GCA_013698135.1 Euzebyaceae bacterium
CGCGAACGCGGCGCAGCCGCGCGAGGTCGCGCAGGTGCTGCGCCGCGGCGGGACTGCTGGTCACCTGCGAGATCGTGCCACGTCGCACCGGAGTTGCCTAGCGCCGCTGGCGTCCCACCCCACTCCGCGTCCGCTCTGGCCCAGTCTGCTCCGCTTACGTCCTCGACCTGCTCAGGCCCTGAGGTATCCGCCACTCGTCCCACGTCAACACGTCTCGTTAGCAGTCGCTCGCGGCGTACGGCCACTTCGTCGAGCAGCCTTGCCAGGCTCGCTCGGAACTGCCGCACTGGCACAACTTTCGCCACGCGCCAAGCGTACAATCGCGTACACCAGCAGCGTTGCCTGCCCGTAGGGGCGATCCCGCTACCGCGGGAGGGCGCTTAGGCCGTGGCCAGCGCGCCAGCGCGGCAGCCGCACCGCAGTGGCTGGACCCATCCCGACTCGTCAGCGGAGCGGTTCGATGACGGCGGAGCGGTAGGGCGCCGCCAGGCGTTCAAGATCGGACGGGTCTCCCGTGAGGACGAGGCCTCCGCCCGCTTCGGCGGTGACCGCGACCACGTGCGCATCAACGATGTCCGCGGACCCAGCTTCGGCAGCATGGAGCACCGCGCCGACAAACCGCGCCAGTGTCCGGTCGGTGTCCCGCGTCTCGATCGCGGGTCGGTGGCGTACGAGCAGAGAGTCGATGGCCTGAGTGCGGGCCGCACCGCGATAGGACTCGGCCAGTACGAGCGTGGGGACGAGGACGTCCCGACCACTGCGCGAAGCAGCTTCGAGGGCCCGCCGAACCTGGCGCTTTCGAGACGAGTCGGGTCCGGCGAGTGCGTTCAGCCCCTCGTTGTCCAAGGCCACGATCACGATTCGAGGACGCGTCGGTACCGGTCGATCTCAGCTTCATCGTCCGCGGTAAGCGGCCCGTCAGCATCGTCGAGTTGGTTCAGAAGTTCTCGCAGAGCTCGGTGGCGACGGCGACGCTGGACCTCTGCTCGGATGGCACTGTTCACCTGTGCGGAGAGGGCTTCATCGGGAGCATGCTCAAGCTCATCGACGAGGTCGGCATCAAGACTCAGGGAGACTTTGCGCTTCGATGGCATACGTTCATCATACCAGAGTCGTACCCGGGTAGGATAGAACCGGTGTCGAGCTACCCGTTCCGCCGCCCTGAGGCGCTACCACGATCATGCCGCCGTCAGATTCGGAAGGACTGGCTTCAGTCGCGCTGATGGTCGCCGGTCGTGCCGTCGATGAGTTCGCGGAGGATGTCTATGTGGCCGGCGTGCCGAGCGGTCTCCTCGACCATGTGGATGAGGACCCAGCGCAGGGACACCTGGTCGCCGAACCAGGCGGTGCCCAGATCGTCGACCTCGAGATCCTGGATGACCTGGTCGGCAGCGGCCCTGGCCCGGCCGTAGAAGGCGATGACGTCGGCCGTGGATTCGCTTGGCGCGACCCGAAGGTCGGCCTCCGGGTCGTCCTCGTCGAACGGTAGAGGCTCGGTTTCGCGCCCAAACGTGTCGCAAAACCAGCCGTATTCAACGGCAGCAAGATGCTTCACCAGACCCAACAGGCTGGTGCCCGACGGTGTCATGGGCGAGCGCAGCTGCTCGTCGTCGAGCCCCTCGAGCTTCCACAGCACGACGTCACGGTGCCGATCAAGGCTCGTGTGCAGGCTGATCTTCTCTTCGCCGGTGAACGGCACTCGCTGACCCATGGATCGCCTCCCGCCTACGCCGTCGTCGGCGCCAGGGCGATGTCGCCAGTGGAGGCCAGCTGTTCGATCTGCTCGGGCGGGTAGCCGACCTCGCGTAGGACGGCCTCGGTGTGCTCGCCCAGACCGGGTGGTGGCAGGCGCGCCTCGACCGCATGGCCGTCCAGCTGCCATGGCGCCCCGGTCAGCGACAGCTCACCGAGGACCGGGTGGTTCACGCGCAGTTGCATGTGACGGTCCTGTACCGCGGGGTCGGCGAAGACCTCGTCCAGTCCCCGGATCGGACCGCAGGGCACGCCTGCCTGCCCCATGCGCTCCAGGATCTCGTCGGTGGACAACGCCTGCAGCAGCGGGATGATCGCGGCGTCCAGCTCGTCGCGGTGGGCCAGCCGGGACTGGTTGGTGGCGAAGCGCTCGTCGTCGGCCAGATCGCCGGCATCCAGCGCCTCGCAGAAGCGACGGAACTGCGCGTCGTTGCCGACGCAGACGTTGACGTGCCCGTCGGCGCTGGCGAACATGGCGTAGGGCGCGATCGTCGGGTGCAGGTTGCCCTGCGGCCCCGGCGCCTGCCCCGTGGCGAAGAAGCGGCCGGCCTGATAGGTCAACAGGGCGATGACCGCGTCGTGCATCGCGACGTCGATGGTCCGTCCGCGACCAGTGCGTTCCCGCGCATACAGGGCCGCCAGGATGGCCGTCGAGGCGAACATCCCGGCCGAGATGTCGGCCATCGGCACCCCGAACTTGGTTGGCGGCCCGCCCGGCTGGCCAGTCAGGCTCATCAGACCGCCCATGCCCTGGACGATCTGGTCGTAGCCGGCCCGAGGCGGTCCGTCCTGGCCAAAACCGCTGATCGAGCAGTACACCAGCCGCTGATCCCGCGCCCGCAGCGCCTCGGCGCCCAGCCCTAACCGCGCCGCCGAGCCGGGGCGGAAGTTCTCCACCACCACGTCGCTGCTGGCGACGATCGCCTGCGCCGCGGCGGCGCCGCCGTCGGACTTGAGGTTCAACGCGACGCTGCGCTTGTTGCGGTTCACCGATAGGAAGTAGGCGGCCTGGTCGCCGACGAAGGGCGGCCCCCAGTGCCGCGAATCGTCGCCCCTCCCTGGTGCCTCAACCTTGACCACGTCGGCGCCGAGGTCGGCCAGCAACAGCGTGCAGTAGGGGCCCGCCAACGCCTGCGTCAAGTCCAGGACCCGCACACCCTCCAGGGGCAGGTCAGTCTCGGCGCCGGCCCCATCGTCGGCTAGCGGTTCGCCTGCGTCCTGCATCACAGCCTCCTGTGGTCACCTACGCTCGTAGCATGGGAAACGAGCGGATCGGCATCGTCGGTGGCGGGATCGTGGGCCTGGCCACGGCGGATGCGCTGCTGCGCAAAGCTCCCGGGCTGCGGGTCACCGTCCTGGAGAAGGAGGCGGCCGTCGCCACGCACCAGTCGGGGCGCAACAGCAACGTCGTGCACGCGGGCATCTACTACACCCCTGGCTCGCTCAAGGCGCGACTGTGCGTGTCGGGGGTCGTGCGGCTTCGGGCCTACTGCCACGAGCGCGGGTTGGCCTACGACGAGTGCGGCAAGCTGATCGTGGCCACGGATCCGTCCGAGTTGCCGCGCCTGCGAGGACTGCTCGAGCGGGGCACCGGCAACGGCGTGCCGGGCCTGCGCTGGTTGGAAGGCCAGCAGCTGCTCGAGGTCGAGCCTCACGTGGCCGGGGTCGCCGCGGTGCATTCTCCGCACACCGCCATCGTGGATTACCGGCAGGTCGCCGAGCAGCTGGCCCGCGATGTCGAGCACCAGGGCGGCGCCATCCGCACCTCTGCCGCCGTGACGGCGATCGACGAGCGGGCCGGCGCCGTGCACGTCACGACGACGGCAGGCGACTTCGCCTTCGATCACCTGGTCACCTGCGCGGGTCTGCAGGCCGACACCGTCGCCGCGCTGTCGGGTGACCGCCGCGAGCCGATGATCGTGCCGTTCCGCGGCGAGTACCTGGCCCTGCGTCCTGATCGCAGCCACCTGGTCAGGGGCATGATCTATCCGGTGCCCGACCCGCGCTACCCCTTCCTGGGCGTCCACCTGACCCGGCAGGTGGACGGTTCCGTCCTCGTCGGTCCCAACGCGGTGATGGCCTTCGCCCGCGAGGGGTATGCGTTCACCGACTTCGCCCCCGGCGATCTGTGGGCGACCCTCTGTTACCCGGGCTTCCGCCACCTGGCTCGCGCACACTGGCGCACGGGCCTGGACGAGATGTGGCGCTCGCTGAGCTCCCGGCGGTTCGTCGCCGCCGCCCAGCGCTACGTGCCCGCATTGCGGGCGGGCGACGTCGTCAAGGGGCGGGCCGGGATCCGCGCGCAGGCGGTCGGGCCGGCCGGGGAGATGGTCGACGATTTCCATATCACCCACCGAGGGCGGGTGGTCAACGTGCGCAACGCCCCCTCCCCCGCCGCGACCTCGTCGCTGTCGATCGGCGACTCGGTCAGCGACACGGTTCTGCAGGCCGCAGCCCGCTAGCAGGCCTTCGCCGGTGAACAAGCCACGCCGCGAGGGAGTAGCGCGCCCAGGCTCATCCCCTGCCGGGTTACCCGCCGCCATCACCCAGCGAGGCACGGTGACGCTGCGCCTTGGCCTTGTAGGAGCCGGGCGTCCGCGCGATCATCGCCCGCTCACTGTCGCCGGTCGGACGCACGACCTTGCCCGGCACGCCGGCCACCAACGACCCTGGCGGCACCTGCGTGCCAGGGGTGACGACCGCGCCCGCCGCGATCAGCGAGTTTGAGCCGACGTGCGCGCCGTTGAGCACCGTCGCGTGCATCCCCACCAGCACGTCGTCGTCGATACGCGCACCGTGGACGATGGCGCCGTGACCCAGCGAGACCCGGTCGCCCAGGACCGCCGGCAGGCCCTTGTCGGCATGCAGCACGCAGCCGTCCTGCACGTTGCAGTCGGTGCCCAGCACGATGTCGTCGTCATCGCCGCGCAGCACGCTGCCGTACCACACGCTGGAACCCGGACCGACGACGACGCGGCCCACCACCACCGCTGACGGCGCGATCCAGGCGTCGGCGGCAATCTCGGGCTCCCGGTCCTCGATGGCGGCGATCAACGGGCTGCGCACAGTCACTTGGTGAACCTTTCACAACGAAACCCTTGACACTGCGGGACCGTACTTCCTATGTTTCCCGTATCGCAAGAGGATTTGCCGCATCGCAGGAAACGCCCTCTGGCCCAGAAACGCCGACGGACCCCCAAGGTCAGTGCGGCCGGGTCGTCAGCGAAGGAGCTGCCATGTCGCTGCCCCTGACCGGCTTCAAGGTGTTGGACTTCACCCGGTTCCTGTCCGGGCCCTACTGCACGATGGTGCTGGCCGACATGGGTGCCGACGTCACCAAGGTCGAACGGTTCCCGGAAGG
>JACCVM010000097.1 GCA_013698135.1 Euzebyaceae bacterium
TGTCCGACAGCGACATGGGTGCGGACGCGCTCGGCGACCGTGTCGACGACCCTGCCATTGTCGTTGAGGATCCGGCCTTCGAGCCGGCCGACGACCTTCAGGTTGCCAGCCTTGGACTCGTAGAACCGTGCGTTCTCGAGACGGCCGCGGAACCGACGACCGTCCTCCAACGTGCCCTTGAGCTGCGTGATCGTGCCGCCCCTGTTGATGGTGGCTGCCGAGGCCGGCCCGGCAAGTCCAAGGGTCATGGTCAGGACGAGTGCGACGGCGAGCACCCGTGCGAGATGCTTCATGTGACTCCCTCCGACCCGGCTGTTCGAGGGGGTACAAGCTGCTCCGGGTCAGTGCACCTCTGCCGCAGGCCAATGCGGATAACTGGGCCCATCGGGCAAATGGCCGGACGGCCTATTGACCCGGCGTCAGCGGCCGTACCGGCGCTGGCGGTGCGCGAAGTCGCGCAGCGCACGCAAGAAGTCGGTCTTGCGGAACTCCGGCCAGTAGGGATCGCAGAAGTAGAACTCCGAGTGCGCCGACTGCCACAGCAAGAAGCCCGAGAGCCGGATCTCCCCGGACGTGCGGATGATGAGATCGGGGTCGGGCGTGCCGGTGGTGTACAGGTGCTCGGCGATCGCTTCCGGGGTGAGGTCGTCGATGACGTCCTCCAGCGAGTGCCCCTGGGCGCGGCGCTCGGCGAGCAGTGCCCGCAACGCGTCGGTGATCTCCTGCCGGCCGCCGTAGCCGACGGCGACCTGCACGTGGCAGCCCTGGTGGTGTGCCGTTGCTTCCTGCGCGTCCTTGAGAGTCTGGCGCAGCTCGTCGGGCAGCGCGTCCAGCGCTCCCACCGCGGTCACCCGCAGTCCTCGCTCGCGGTGGCGGGGCTCGCTGGCCAGGCGGGCCACGGTGTCGGTGACGATGGCGAGCAGGTCGCTGACCTCGGCGGCCTCACGCTGCAGGTTGTCGGTGGACAGCAGCCACAGACTCACGTAAGGAATCGACAGCTCGTGGCACCAGTCGAGCAGCTCGTCGATCTTGGAGGCGCCGATGCGATGGCCCTCGGCCAGCGTGGATAACCCCCGCGCACGGGCATAGCGCCGGTTGCCGTCCAGCACGACGCCGATGTGGCGTGGCAGCGCCTCGCTGCGCAGCGCATGCTGTAACCGGCGCTCGTAGAGCCGGTAGACGACGTCAGTCAGCACACGCAGGAGTGTACGGAGTGTCCCGGTCGGCGGGCATCGCCCGGGCAGGCAGGGTCTCGCGCATCCGCAACGCGACGAGTCCACTGATCGCCAGCAGCAGCGCTGGCTCCGAAACCCCAGCCGTAGCCCGGCACACCGGCCAGCCAGTTGGAGACCAGGGGTCCCAGGACGCTGCCGAGGTCGCCGGCGGTGTTGAGCACGCCCACGCCGATCCCGGTTCGTTCGGGTGGTACGACGTCGCCAACCACCGCGGGTGACGTGACCGAGGTCAGCCCGGTGCCAACCCCGTACAGCGCCAGGACGAGCAGGAACAGGGGCACGGTCGTCGCCAGTCCGACGGTGACCGCGATCGCCGCGCACACCAGGTAGGCCGGGCCGCCCACGGCGCGCCGGCCGAGCGTGTCGGCAACGCGCCCGGTGGGCCACAGCACCAGCAGGTGGGTGACGGCATCGCCTCGGTTCGCGGCAGGAAGCGCAGCGCCACCAACCCGGCCGTGGCGCAGAACACCGCATAGATCGCGAACGGCCAGCGCAATCCCAGCGGTTCAGCCAGCACGCCGCCGACGCTCGGCCCGAAGGCGATGCCGAACAGAAACGCCTCCTGCAGGGTCCCGACGGCGCGTCCCCGCCGCTGGGGCGGCACGCTGCGCACGACGAGGGTGAGCAGCGCGGTGAAGAACAGCGCGCTGCCGAACCCGCCGGCGCCTCGGAAGGCGACCAGCGCCGCGTAGGAAGGTGGACCTGGGTGGCCAGGCTCGACGCGGCGACTATCAGCGCGCCGATGCCCACAGGGGGCGCCAGATGGCCCCCCGCTAGCGGAGAAACTTGCTGGTGGTGTTGTCGGCCAGGATCTTGCCCCCCGTCTGGCAGGTGGCGCAGTAATGCACGGTGTAGTCGCGGTACGCGACTTCGCGCACCTGGTCGCCACAGACCGGGCAGGCAGCGCTTGTGCGGCCGTGCACGTTGCCGGGGCGGTCCTTGGACGCGCTCATGTCGTCGCGCGCACGCTCGGCGGCCAGGCCCTGTTCGACGGCCTCGCGGATGGCTTCCACGACCGCGGCGGCTCCGGCGTCGCCCAGCTTGGCGGTTGGCGCGAACGGCGACAGGCGGGCGCGGTGGCAGACCTCGTTGGCCAGCCGCCTGCCGAGGCCGGCAAGGATCCGCTGGTCGCGCAGGAACGTGTGCAGCCGCATGGGATGGGCTTCCAGCAGCGCCGCCATCGCCCAGTCGTCGATCGTCTCGGCGTCGGGACCCAGCTCGACCAGTGGCGGCTGCGCCAGCGGGTCGCCTTCGATAACCCATACGCCGGCCTTGTGCTCGGTACCGGCCTCGGTCAGCAGCAACGGGTCACGCCCGGCGAAGCGCCATCGCGCCAGGCCACCACGCGGGTTGCGCGTGGCCTTGGGATCGGGGCGCAGCCGACCACCTTGCATCAGGTGCACGACGAAGGTCGGAGCCTCCTCGCCCATCCGTAGCAGCAGGTGCTTGCCCCGGCGCGTGACCTCCTCCAGCGGCTGGCCAACGGCTGCCTCGGGTGGTGGTCGGAAGGTTTTGAGCGCGGTGAACGACAGCGGTTCAAGGCGCTGGAAGACCGCTCCCGCGTAGGCGGCGGTCAAGCGCTCCGCGTGAGCTTGGACCTCGGGCATCTCCGGCACTCCTGCCCCCTTGCCTAGACTGCACCCTTACCGATTCCCCTCGTGACGAGGAAGTGTCCTACCGCTTCGCTCCTTGAGGACAGGACCCCATCGTGAAAAGCACCACCTGGCTTTCCCAGTCTGCCTACGACCGGCTCAGCGCGGAACTCGAGGAGCTGACGACCGAAGGGCGCCCGCGCGCCTCCAAAGCCATCGAGGAGGCGCGCGCCCACGGCGACCTGCGCGAGAACGCCCAGTACGACTCGGCCAAGGAGGAGCAGGGCAAGATGGAGGCCCGCATCCGCCAGCTGACCGACATGCTGCGCGAGGCGCAGGTGGGCGACCCGCCGGAGGGTGACACCGTGGCCGCCGGCATGGTGGTCAGCACCACCGACGAGGATGGCGACAGCGACGAGTTCCTGGTCGGCAGCCGCGAGGACCGCCCGCAGGGCCTGTCGGTGGTCAGCGCCA
>JACCVM010000098.1 GCA_013698135.1 Euzebyaceae bacterium
GTCACCGACTACAAGACCGGTGGCACGTCGGCCTTCACCAAGATCAGCAAGCAACCCCTCGGGGAGGGCATCAAGCTGCAGCTGGCGATCTACGGCCTGGCGGTGCTGGCCGACCAGCCGGCCGGCACGCCGGTGCACACCGAGTACTGGTTCACCTCGACGCGGGGGAACTTCGCGCGCATCGGCTATCTGTTGACCACCGACGTCGTGGATGAGCTGCGCCGCGCGCTGCGGATCGCGGTCGACGGCATCGCGGCCGGCATGTTCCCTCTGAAGCCGCCGGAACCCGGATGGAAGCTGTACACCGAGTGCCGCTTCTGCGACCCCGACGATCTGGGCACCGCCGACCGCTACCGCGACTGGGAGCGGATCCGCACTGCTGCCAGGCTGCGCGACTACGTCGACTACCTCCAATCAGAGTCTGCGCCTCAAGTTGAACTTGAGACCGAGTCCCAGCCGGGGCCCGCTGAAGACCGGGGGCGGCTGTGACCATGCGCCTCAGCGACCAGGCTGCCCGCGACCGGATCGCCGGTGCCCTCGACGAGACGCTGTTTGTCGAGGCGGGAGCCGGCTCGGGCAAGACCAAGTCGCTCGTCGACCGGGTCGTGGCGCTGGTCGACGCCGGCATCCAGATGCGTTCCATCGCGACCATCACCTTCACGGAGAAGGCCGCGGCGGAGCTGCGCAACCGGATCCGCTGCGCGTTCGAGGAGAAGGTCGCAGACCCGTCGCTCGACCCAGGCGCCCGGGGACGGTTCGACGTGGCGCTCGACCAGGTGGATGCCGCCGCTGTCTCGACACTGCACGCCTTCGCGCAACGGATCCTGTCCGAGCACCCGTTGGAGGCGGCGTTGCCGCCTGCCATCGACGTGCTCGACGAGGTCGCTTCGCAGATCGAGTTCGAAGAGCGCTGGAGCCGGTTCCGCGACGCGCTGCTCGACGACCCAACGCTGCAGCGAACGCTGCTGCTGGCGTTCGCCGCGGACATCCGCCTCGACGACCTGCGGCACCTCGCGAGGGTCTTCGACAGCAACTGGGACCTGGTTGGCGAGCCGCAGCGGGTCCCGTGGCCCCTGATCGACCCGCCCGGCGTCGATGTCACGGGGTTCGCCGCGCGCCTCGACACCCTGCTCGAACGGCGCAGTGAATGCCGTGACCCCGACGACCTGCTGTGTGCCACCCTGACCGACGACGTCGCTGGCTACCTACAGCGGCTGCGTCAGGCACCCGACGAGTTCGAGGTGCTGCACCTGCTGCGCGCGGCCAAGCCCACCTTCAAGTCCAAGGGGGGCAAGAAGGCCAACTGGCAGGACAAGGACTCGGTGCTGGGCGAGCTGCGGTCGCTTGGTGAGGAGCGAACGGCGCTGGCCGCCGACGTCGCCGTCGCCTGCCTGCGGCGGATCGCCGTCGAGGTTGCCCGCTTCACCTCCGAGTCGGCCGCGCAGCGCCGAACCAGCGGGCGGTTGGAGTTCCACGACCTGCTGGTCGGTGCTCGCGAACTGCTGCGAGGCCCGCACGGTGTGACGGTGCGAGGGCGGCTGCGCTCGCGCTACCAGCGCCTGCTACTCGACGAGTTTCAGGACACCGATCCGATCCAGATCGACCTCGCGGTCTTGATCGCCTCCGACGACCCTGAGGCTGCTGGAAAGCCCTGGGACCGCATTCCGGTCGAGGCTGGCCGGCTGTTCTTCGTCGGCGACCCGAAGCAGTCGATCTACCGGTTCCGCCGCGCCGACATCGACCTGTACCTGCGAGCTCGGCAGGTGTTCGGCGATCCGGTCGCGCTGACGACCAACTTTCGGACGACCCCGCCGGTGATCGGTTGGGTCAATGCCGTCTTCAGCCGCCTCATCCAGCACGCCGACAGCTCGCAGCCCGCCTACCAGGCGCTGGCCGCGGCACCGCAGCGCACCGCGCCGCCGAGCGGCTGCGCGGTCTCGGTGCTGGGGCTACAGCCGCACGCCGACGATCCTCGGGCGGACGACCTGCGCGACCGAGAGGCCGACGACGTCGGCGAAGCCGTGCTGGCGGCGTCGGGATGGCAGGTCAGCGAGCGCGACTCCGATGACAGCGGCGACAACGGGGGCAGCGGGGACGACGGGGGCAGCGGGGACGACGGGGGCAGCGGGGACGACGGCAGCGAGCGCTGGCGCCCCGCCCGCCTCGGTGACATCGCCATCCTCCTGCCCGCCCGGACGTCGCTGGCCGCGCTGGAAGGGGCGCTGGACGACCGCGAGATCCCCTATCGCGCGGAGACGAGCTCGCTGGTGTACTCCACCCGCGAGGTGCGCGACCTCATGGCGGTCGCGCGCGCGCTCGCCGACTCGACCGACCAGCTGGCCCTGGTGACAGCGTTGCGCTCGCCGGCGTTCGGCTGCGGCGACGACGACCTGTTCGACTACAAGGTGGCCCACGGGGGGTCGTGGGACCTCACCAAGCCGACGCCCGAGGGCCTGGATTCCTCGCAGGTCGTGGCCGCCGGCATGCGCTATCTCAAGGCGCTGCACCACGAGCTGCCGTGGCTGTCGCCGTCTGAGCTGCTCGGCCGCATTGCGCGGGATCGCCGGCTGTTCGAGCTCGGCTACGCCGCAGGTCGCCCCCACGATCTGTGGCGGCGGCTGCGGTTCGTCATCGACCAGGCGAGAGCCTGGAGCGAGAGCGAGGGCGGCACGCTGCGCGAGTACCTGGACTGGGCGCGGATGCAGGCGTCGGAGAGTGCGCGGGTGGCCGAGCCGGTCCTGCCGGAGACCGATGACGACGCGGTGCGGATCATGACCGTCCACGGCGCCAAGGGCTTGGAGTTCCCGATCACCATCCTGTCGGGCATGACGACGGCCTCGGTCAGCCGCCGGACCCGGGTGGAGGTGGCCTTCCCGCCGACGGGACCTGTGGCGCTCAAGGTCGGTAGCGGGCTGTCAACGCCCGAGTTCGAGAACTTCAAGCCGATTGACGAGCAGATGGATTACCACGAGCGGTTGCGGCTGCTGTACGTGGCGTGTACACGGGCGAAGGACCATCTGATCGTGTCGCTGCACCGCAAGCAGCGCAAGAAGCCGCCGACCGAGGCGCACAAACACACCAACGCCGAGTTGATCGCCGGAGCTTGTGAGGACCTCGAACGGCTGGCCACGCCGGCGGAGCCGGCCCCCCATCTCGCAGGGATTCTGCTGCCCAGCGCGGTCACGAGCCGGACGCCAGCGCCGGTAACGCCGGACGGTGTGCCGGCGCCGCCGCCGTTGGATCGCTGGGAGGCCGAGCGGACGGTGAGGCTGGCCGCCAGCGCGCGCCGGCGCAGCCTCGGTGCGTCCGACGTCGCGTTGCTGACGCACGGACAGGCGCCCGACGCCGAGACGGTGGCGGGCGGCGAGAAGGACGCGCGCGATCTCGAGCTTCCGCCATGGCAGAAGGGCCGCTACGGGACAGCGATCGGTCGTGGGGTGCATGCGGTCCTGCAGACCATCGACCTGGCTACCGGTGCCGGGTTGCCCGAGGCCGCGGCCGCGCAGGCCGCTGCCGAGGGGATCATGGAGCGCGAGTCCGACATCGCCCGGTTGGCCGGCGCAGCCCTTGCCGCCCCCAGCATCATCGAGTCGCACGATTGCCGGCGCTGGCGGGAGACCTACGTCGCCACTACCGTCGGGGATCGCACGCTGGAGGGCTACATCGACTTGCTGTATCGGACCGGCGAGGGACTCGTGGTCGTCGACTACAAGACCGCCTCGTCCACCCGCGACCTCGATCGGCGTCTGGCGGCCTATCGCGCGCAGGGCGGCGCGTACGCCGTCGCCGTCGAGCAGGCGACCGGCGAGCGAGTCTGTCGCGTGGTGTTCGTGTTCCTCACCCCGGATGGAGCGGTGGAGCTGGATCTCCCCGAGCTCGAGGCGGCGAAGACCGACGTCCGGGTCGCCGTCACCACCCCGATGTAAGTCGATCGCCGAAGCCGTGCTGCACATCCATCGAGCCGAGCGAGCGGACCGGCTGGTCGACGCGCTCGCCCGCGTGATCGCCGATCCCCCGGACGCGTTGGGTATCGAACGCGTCGTCGACCCAGCCGACCCTCTGGCTGCCGAGGTCGTCGCCGTCCCCACACGCGGTGTGGAGCGGTGGTTGGTCCAGCGGCTGTCGGCAAGTCTGGGCACGAGCAACGGCCGGCGCGACGGCGTCTGCGCCAATATCGACTTCCCGTTTCCCGGCCGCCTCGTCGGCGGTGCGGTCGCGGCCGCGGTCGGCATCGACACCGGCGCCGACCCGTGGCTGCCTCAGCGGTCGGTCTGGCCGCTGCTCGACGTCGTCAGCGACTGCCTCGACCAGCGCTGGCTGGCCGGGCTCGCCGCTCATCTCGGCGCTGACGAGGCCGATGTCGACAATCACCGCAGGGCGCGCCGGTTCAGCGCTATCCGACACCTGGCCGACCTGTACGACCGCTACGGCGTGCACCGCCCGGCGATGCTGCGGGCGTGGGCAGCCGGCGATGATGTCGACGGCGCCGGCGCGCCGCTGCCAGTCGATGTCGCCTGGCAGGCGCAGCTGTGGCGCTGCCTGCGCGACCGCATCGCCACCGCCAGTCCGGCCGAGCGCCTCGCGGACGCCTGCACCCGCCTGCGCGACGATCCCAACGCCGTCGACCTGCCCGTACGGCTGTCGCTGTTCGGGCTCACCCGCCTGCCCGCCAGCTACGTCGACGTCCTGCA
>JACCVM010000128.1 GCA_013698135.1 Euzebyaceae bacterium
GGCGTCGACCTCGCCGATGCGGCGCAGCTTCTCCGCCGCGACCATCGTCTCGGCGCGGTGCAAGCCTTCCACCGACGCGGTCAACGCCTCGTCGTCGACCGCCCCCGACAGCGGGTTGGCGCCCAGCCGGCGGACCACCAGGATCAGGTGTGCCAGCAGCCCTGCGTCGTCCAACCCGTCCAGGTATCCCGCCTCGTCGGGAGGCCACTCGGCCACTGTTACACTCGAACTCATGTTCGATAAGCTACCGCAGGGGTGCGACAAGTAGGCCAAAGATCCGAAGAGACTGTGGATGAAGATGAAGCGGCGCGTTCGGCGCTCTCGCGCCACTCGTGGCGTACCGCCATACTGTTGACCGTCGCCGAGGTCGCTACCGAGTCAGGCGCGGCGGCGGACAAGGCGAGGCATTCCCGGTCGCCCACCATCTACGTGTGGTGGCGTTAGAGTCCAGCGGCGATGGCGCAGCCCGAGGTGATCACCGTGGACGTCGCGGGAGAGTCCGTGCGCGTCACCAGCCCTGGCAAGGTCCTGTTTCCCGAGCAGGGCTGGACCAAGATGCACCTCGTCGAGCATTTCATCGGCTGCGCCGACGGCGCCCTGCGGGGGGTGTACGGCCGCCCGACAGTGCTCAAGCGCTGGCGTGAAGGTGTCGCGGGCAAGCCGTTCTTCCAGAAGCGGGCCCCCAAAGACAGTGAGCACGAGTACGCCACCATCCGCTTCCCTTCCGGGCGTAGCGCCGATCTGCTGGTGCCGCGCCATCCCGCCGACATCGTGTGGATGGCGCACCTGGGCTGCCTCGACCTCAACCCGTGGCCCGTGCGCGCCGAGGCCGTCGACCGGCCTGACGAGTTGCGCGTTGACCTCGACCCGATGCCGGGGGTCGACTTCGGCGCGGTGCGGGCCGTCGCCCTGGAGGCACGCGACGTGCTCACCGAGTACGACCTGGTCGGCTGGCCCAAGACGTCGGGGAACCGCGGGATCCACGTCTATGCGCGCATCGAGCCGGAGTGGACGTTCACCGCCGTGCGCCGCGCCGCGCTGGCTCTGGCGCGGGAGGTCGAGCGCCGCATCCCGCAGCTGGCGACCAGCAAATGGTGGAAGGAGGAGCGTCACGGCGTGTTCCTCGACTACAACCAGAACGCTCGGGACCGGACCATCGCCAGCGCCTACTCGGTGCGCCAGACGGGGCTGGTGTCCGCGCCGCTGCGTTGGGACGAAGTCGCCGACGCCGACCCACGTGACTTCCCGCTCGACCGCTTCGTCGCCGACCGTTACGCCGCCGTGGGGGACCTGTCGGAGGGCATCGACGAGGCGGTGGGGCGCCTCGACGGGCTGCTGGCGCTGGCACGGCGCGACGAGGAGCAGGGCCTCGGCGACGCCCCGTGGCCTCCGCATTTCCCCAAGCAGGACGGCGAGCCCATGCGGGTGCAGCCCTCGAGAGCCCGGCGGGCGGTGCAGGCACCATGACCGCCGCGCTGCATCCGCAGGTCGCGGCGCTGGCGTTCCTGCTGGGCACTTGGGAAGGTGAGGGCACAGGGGAGTATCCGACCATCGAAGGCTTCGGGTACCGCGAACAGGTCAGCTTCTGCCACAACGGCAAGCCGATGTTGGCCTACACGCAGCAGACCTGGCATGCCGGAGACGGCCGGTCGCTGCACGCCGAGGCCGGCTACTTCCGCGGCTTCGGCGACACCCGCGTCGAGGTGGTGCTGGCGCATCCGACCGGCGTCGTGGAGGTCTACGCCGGCGAGGTGTTCGCGACCAGTCTGCGCCTGCGAACGTCCACCGTCGTCGGCACGCCGACCGCTAAGCCGGTCGAGGCGCTGGAACGCGACATCGACGTCGATGGCGACACACTGCGCTACGCCATCCGCATGGCCGCCGTCGGCCAGCCGCTGACCCATCACCTCGCCGCCGAACTCCACCGTGTGCGCCCTACCGCCGATTCGCCGGTGGCCACGCGATGACAGGGGCAGCGGGAACGAAGGTCGTTGTCCTCGACGACTACCAAGACGTTGCTCGTCACTTCGGGCCCTGGGAGCAGCTCGCCGACGCGATCGAGCTGACCGTGGTGGGCGACCACATCGCCGACACCGAGGAGCTCTTGGCACGTCTTGCGGGTGCCCACGTGATCGTGGCGATGCGGGAACGTACGCCGTTTGACCGGCAGCGGCTGGAGCGGTTGACCGATCTACGCCTGCTAGTGACGACCGGAATGGCCAACACCGCGATCGACATGGAAGCCGCCAAGGACCTTGGGATCACCGTCTGTGGTACGGCGAGCCCTCCCGGCCCACCTGCCGAGCTGACGTGGGCGTTGATCCTTGCCATCACCCGCAACGTGTGCCGGGAGGACCAGGCGGTGCGGGCGGGAGGATGGCAGCACACCATTGGCCCAGAACTGGAGGGGCGGACGCTGGGAGTGATCGGCATGGGACGGCTTGGCAGCCGGGTCGCCGCGTTCGGCAAGGCGTTCGGCATGCGGCTGCTGGCCTGGAGCACCAACCTCGACCCGGCCGCTGCTGCGGCGGTAGGGGCTGAGGCGGTCAGCAAGCAGACGCTGCTGGCGGACGCCGATGTGGTCACGCTGCACCTGCGGCTCAGTGACCGCACGCGAGGGATCATCGGCGCCGCTGACCTCGCCACCATGCGCCCGACCGCCTACCTGGTGAACACCTCGCGGGGGCCGCTGATCGACGAGCAGGCCCTGGTCCAAGCCCTGCGCGCGGGCCAGATCGCCGGCGCAGGCCTGGACGTGTTCGAGACCGAGCCGCTGCCCCTCAACCACCCGCTGCGTTGTATGCCCAACGTCGTGGTGACGCCGCACCTGGGGTACGTCAGCACAGGCAGCTACGCCACCTACTACCGCGAGGCGGTCGAAGACATCGCCGCCTGGCTGGCCGGCTCTCCGGTTCGGGTTCTGTAACACGCGTCGGATGGTTGTCGCTGGCGACATTCTCGCCTTCCAACCACGTCGGCTTGCCACGACGGTCGCCTACGCGACGGCGCGGGGGACGATCATGGTCGCGAGCGGCGGACAGCGAGGACGGCCGCACCGGCGGCCAGAACGAGAGCCGGAAGGCTCCACGCCCAAGGACTCGCCCCCTGGCTTCCGGCTCTGTGATCAGCCGTGCTCTCAACCTGCTGAGACGACGGCGCGGCGACTGACGACGCTGCGCGCTCAGACGACGGTGTTCTTGACTGCTCGGTGTTCCGGATGGGTTCCGGGGGCCGTAGGGCAGCGATGCCGCGCGGCCTTGCTGCATCGACCCTGCGGGACCACGGCCGTGTGTCGGTACAGATACTGTCGATGTATTCCCCCGTGGATCGCCGGTGCCGGTACGGCGTGAAGAGGTAGCGAGTACGCACGTCATAGCTGCGGTCGACGGAGCTGTCGCTGTATGGCTCGATCACTAAGTCACTGCCCAGAACGACGACGCTTTTCTTGACGTTGCCCTGCCATACGGACTCTACGGCGACCTTGGCCGCTCGGTCGTCGCCTTCCAGTTGTTCGACGACCGTACCGACGAACGCCCATCGGACCTTGGCGACGCGTTGCTGCAACGTTCCGGCTGGAGGAGCGCACGATGCATGCGCCGGGCCACCGACCACGACAATGGCAGCCACCAGGGCCATGGCAACGACCAAACGGTAGAGGGCCATGGCTGTACGACGAGCGGCGGCGCGTTCGAGTTCCCCCCTACAGCCCGGCGACGCCGGCGAGCAGTATCGCGTGAGTCATCGCTTGCTGGGCGGCGTCGGGGTGCCCACGGTCTAGTACCCACAGGGCGGACTCGACCGTGCGTGCGAACGACCAGGCCGCCAGTCGCTCGACTGGCTCCTCGACGACGTCGGCGAACAGCCTGTAGCGGGCGGTCAGGACGCCGACGGGATCCGGTTCGTCGAATGGGGAGCCCATCTGGGT
>JACCVM010000130.1 GCA_013698135.1 Euzebyaceae bacterium
CGGTGGCAGGAGAAGAAGTGCTGCACCGTGTCGGGGCCGATGCGCACTTCTTCGACGTCGGCGCGCAGGAAGGTCGGCTTGCTCATGTAGCGACGGGCCAGGGCCACGACGGCGGAGGGCATCGTGGCCGAGAACAGCATCGTCTGGCGCTGCTCCGCGGTGGCCTGGATCAGCTGCTCGACGTCGGGCAAGAAGCCCAGGTCCAGCATTTCGTCGGCCTCGTCGAGCACCAGCGCGGTCACCGTGGACAGCGTCAGCGTGCCCCGGCGGAGCAGGTCCAGCAGCCGCCCTGGCGTGCCGACGACGATGGGTGCGCCCTTGGCGATGGCGTCGGCTTGGGGCTCGATCGCGCGGCCGCCGTAGACCGAGACCACGGCAACGCCCTTGTCGGCGCCGGCCTGGTCCAGGTCGTCGCGGACCTGAAGGCACAGTTCGCGGGTCGGCACGATGACCAGCGCCTGCGTTCGGATGTCGTCGCGCGACACCCGCTGCAGGAGCGGGATGCCGAAGGCGAGGGTCTTGCCGGTCCCGGTGCGGGCCTGGCCGATGAGGTCGGCGCCCGACAGGGCCATGCCAAGGGTGAGCTCTTGTATGGGAAAGGGAGTGGTGATGCCGGCGGCGGCGAGGGCGGAGCACAGCTGCTCGTCGACGCCGAAGTCCGCGAAGGACTTCGTTGCGATGTCGGTCAAGAGAAAGCTTTCAGTAGGTGGGCACCGACGGGTCCACGGTTGTGGACCACTCGTCGATGCCGCCGTCCATGTTGGCCAGGCGGTCGAAGCCTTGAGCGGACAGCCAGTGCGCGACCTGCAGGCTGCGGGCGCCGTGATGGCAGTGCAGCACGAGATCGCGGTCACCGGGCAGCTCAGTGACCCTTGCGGGCACCTCACCCATCGGGATGTGCAGCGAGCCGGGGATCGCCGCGACCTGTCGCTCCCATTGCTCGCGCACGTCAACGAGCAACGCTGGGGGGTTGGAGCGAAGGCGCTGGTCGACCTCGGCAGGGGTAAGGTCTTCGATCATCTGGTAAGCCCATCCTACCAGGGCGTGGTCTCCTACCGCTTCGCTATACGAGGACAGAGTCGGGAAAGGCCGAGAACGCGTGCCGCTCTCGCACCATCGGATACAGATCGACGCGGTCTTCGGCGACCTGCTCGCACACATCGTGGCCAGCTCGCCCGTCGCGGCGACCGACCTGGGCGATCACCGCCGTGACGCGGAGCTGGACGACTGGGCACCCAGCGAAGCCGACCGCCGACTGCGCGAGCTCGCGGGGCTGCGGCGACGAGTGGACGAGCTGGCCGGCACCGATGCGCCGGACGCCGACGAGGCTGGCGACCTGCTGCTGCTGGGCGACTCGGTGGATGCCATGCGCTTCGAGCTGGAGGGCATGCGCAGCCACGCCACCGACCCGCTGCACTACCTGGGCCTGGCCACCGGTGGCGTCTACGACCTCATCCGGCGCGTCGACCTGCCGGTGGCGCCGCGCCAGGCGGCGGCCGCGTCCCGTGCCGGGGCGGTCGTCCGATTGCTGGACCAGGCGCGTGCCAACCTCACCGAGCTGCCCGAGCCACGTCGGGACCTCGCGCTGCTGCGACTGCCCGGCGCGATCGACCTGTTCCGCGAGGTCCTGCCCGGCTTCGCTGTGGAGGCGGCCGAAGCCGGCGAGGAAGCCGCCCGCGCTTGTGAGGCGTTCGGCGCGTGGCTGACCGACGCGACGCCCTCGCCCCAGTGGCGGTTGGGTGAGCAGCGCTGGAACGACGCTCTGCGGCTGGCCTTGGGTGTGCGGATGCCGGCGGACGAGGTGTGGGAGCGCGGGCAGGCCAAGCTGGCCGTCCTCGCCGAACAGGCCGAGGCGCTGGCTGGCGCCGTCCTCGGCGGTTCTTCGCGCGGTCTGGCCGGTCCCAAGCTGGTCCGCGCCGGACTGGAGGTCGCCGCCGCCGACTGTTCCCAGCGCCGGACCCTCGTGTCCGACGCGGCGGAGGTCCTCGGCGGGGTCAAAGACTTTTTGTGCGCCTGGGGCGAGATCGACCTGCCCGACCCCGACACCTTGCGCGTCGAGGAGGTCCCCGACTTCATGCAGGGCTCCGCCGTCGCCTATTTCGTGCCGGCGCCCCCGTTGGAGCCCGAGGCCGCTTCCACCTACTACCTGTCTCCGGTGCCCGACGACTGGGACGACGAGCGCGCCGGCTCCTTCCTGCGCGAGTACAACGTCCACGCCCTGCGCTGCGTGGGCATTCACGAGGCCTACCCCGGCCACTATGTGCAGCTGGCCTCCGCGCAGCGGCACCCGCGCCTGCTGCGCAGGACGCTGTGGAACTCGGCGTTCGCCGAGGGCTGGGCGGTCTACGTCGAACGACGGGTGATCCAGGCGGGCTTCGGCGGGAACGGCAACCTGGGGGACGCCGACAAGCTGCGGCTGATCAGCACCAAGATGGAGATGCGCGCTGTCGCGAACGCCCTGCTCGACCAGGGGTTACACGTCCACGGCTGGGACGATGACCAGGCGTTGCGGCTGATGGTCGACACCACCTACCAGGAGCGGTCGGAGGCCAGGGGCAAGCTGGTACGCGGCAAGACCAGCGCCGGCCAGCTGTCCACCTACTTCGTCGGCGGCGAGGAGATGGACGACCTGCGCTGCGACGCCGAGGCACGGCACGGGTCGGCCTTCGACGCGCTGGCCTTTCATCGGCAGGTGCTGGGGCAGGGCACGCCGCCGTTCGCCGTGCTGCGCCGGGCCTTGCTGGGCGAGGCCTCGTAGGCGCGGCTCGGTGGTCTGACCGCGGGGGGGTTGGCACCCGGCCGCCGCGCCCCAAGCTGGTCAGTCGGGCGGTGGGCCGAACGCGCCGAGACCGCGCCACACCAGGCGGGACAGCAACCGAGCGGCCTCGTCCTTGTCGAAGTCGTCGTGCTGCAGCCACCAGCTGGCGCCCTCCAGGGCCAAGGCGCTGACGCCGGCGGCCAAGAAGTTGGCGGACGCCTCCGACAGGCCGGCGTCGGCCGCGATCAGGCGGCCGACGGCCGAAGCGACGCCGGTCATTGTGCGCTCGACGATCTCGCGGACCTCGGGATCATTGCGCTCGGCCGTGGCGAACAGCAGCCGGAAGCGACGGTCCTCCACGAAGTCGAAGTAGGCCGAGATGGCGCCCTCGACCCTCGCCCGGTTGTCGCTGGTGCCGGTCAGGGCTGCGTTGACCCGGAAGTCCAGCTCGGTTGTGGCGTCTTCCAGCAGTGTCAGGTACAGCCTCCGTTTGGAAGAGAAGTGCTGGTACACCACGGGCTTGCTGACACCCGCGGCCTCGGCGAGGCGTTCCATGGACAGCCCGTGGAAGCCGGACTCGGCGAACAGGGTGCCGGCAACGTCCAACAGCTGGGAGCGCCGCTCGTGGGCGCTCAGGCGGGTGGGGGGCTGCGGCACTGACTCTCCCTTCAACGATCGGGCAGCGTTCCCATCAGCGCCGCGACCAGCTCTTCTTGCAACCAGCCCAGCCAGAAGATCACGACGCTGGTCGGATTGTCGGGGTCAGGTCCGGACTCCCAGGCTGACTCTTGGGTGATGCCAAGCGTGCAGCCCAGAATCAGCCGCGCGTCGTTGACCGTCGAAAGCCACGCCGCGGCGCTGTCGGCGTCCAGATCGACCGTCCACAGCAGACGCCGCGTGCTGCCCGCGGCCACGCTGCGCGACAAGCGGTCCAACGCGGCCAGCCGCTCCTGGGTCAGCGAGTCGCCCACGAGCTCGCGGTACTCCATCTCGTCGGCGAGGTCATCGTAGGCGGCGGGAAACAGCCGCTGCCCAGAGTCGCCGACCTGCTGCTCCCCGGACAGCACTGGACGCAGCTGTGCCGGCAGGGACCGCAGCAGCTCACGCTCGCGGGTGGCGAGCCGCACGCGGAAGCCGCCGTCGGGCAGGCGACGCACGCCGTGAGTCAGCACGGGCTCAGTCCTGCGACAGGGTGGCCTGCAACCCGTGCGCATGCAGGCGGGCGACGTCCGCCTCGGACTTCTCCCGGGGACCGCTGGCCACGACGGCGCGCCCTTCGTTGTGGACCTGCAGCATCAGCTTGGTGGCCGTCGCCTCGTCGTGGTTGAACAGCTTGCGCAGCA
>JACCVM010000137.1 GCA_013698135.1 Euzebyaceae bacterium
CCAGCAGGGTGGCGCCAGCCTTGCGGGCGGCTTCCTTCAGGGCCATGGAACCGGCGATCTTGAAGGCCATCTCCGACGAGTCGACATCGTGGTAGGCGCCGTCGGTGAGGGTGGCGCGGATGTCGACCAGCGGGTAGCCGGCCAGCACACCGCCTTCCATGGCTTCTTTGATGCCATGACCGACCGAAGGGATGAACTCGCGTGGAATCGACCCGCCCTTGACGGCACTGACGAACTCGTAGCCGCCGATCTCGCCACTCTCTTCGTCGACCCGGGGGGTCTCGGCCAGCGTGCCGGTCGGCTCCAGGGTGATGACGATCTCGGCGAACTGCCCCGACCCACCCGTCTGGCGCTTGAAGCGCAGCAGATAGTCAGTGATCGGCCTGCGGATGGTCTCGCGGTAGGCGACCTGCGGCTTGCCGACGTTGGCGTCGACCTTGAACTCGCGGAGCATGCGGTCGACCAGCACCTCGAGGTGCAGCTCGCCCATACCGCCGATGATCGTCTGACCCGTGTCCTCGTCGGTGTGGACCCGGAACGTCGGGTCCTCCTCGGACAGCTTCTGCAGGGCGGTGCCAAGCTTCTGCTGGTCGGCCTTGGTCTTGGGCTCGATGGCGATGTGGATGACCGGCTCAGGGAAGATCATGGTCTCCAGCAGCACCGGGGCGCTCGGGTCGCACAGCGTGTCGCCCGTCGTCGTGTACTTGAGGCCGACGGCCGCCACGATGTCACCGGTGAAGGCGGCGTCGCGGTCCTCGCGGTGGTTGGCGTGCATCTGCAGGATGCGCCCGATGCGTTCCTTGCGGTCCTTGGTCGAGTTGACGATCGCCTCGCCCTGGTCGACCTGGCCGGAATACACACGGAAGTAGGTGAGCTTGCCGACGTACGGGTCGGACATGATCTTGAAGGCCAGCGCGCTGAACGGCTCGGACTCGTCGGCCTTGCGTTCCATCGGCTCGCCGCTACGCACGTCAACGCCCTTGATCGCCGCCACGTCCATCGGGCTCGGCAGGTAGCTGACGACCGCGTCGAGCAGCAGTTGCACGCCCTTGTTCTTGAAGGCGCTCCCGCACAACACCGGCGTGATGAGGTTGTCGATGGTGGCGTTGCGGATGCCGTGGAGAATCTCGTCGCGACTCAGCTCCTCACCCTCGATGAACTTCTCCAGCAGGGTCTCGTCGGTCTCGGCGATCGCCTCCACCAGCGCCGCTCGGTACTCAGCGGCCCGGTCCGCCAGCTCAGCCGGTACCTCGATGTCGGTCCACTTGCTGCCGAAGTCGTCGCCGGAGTCCTCCCAGACGCGGGCCTTCATGTCGACCAGGTCGACCACGCCCACGAAGTCGCTCTCGGAACCGACGGGCAGCTGCAGCGCGACGGGAGTGGCCCCGAGACGCTCGCGGATGGAGTCGAAGGAGGCGCGGAAGTCCGCGCCCGTGCGGTCCATCTTGTTGATGAAGCAGATGCGCGGGACGAGGTACTTGTCGGCCTGGCGCCAGACCGTCTCCGACTGCGGCTCAACCCCGGACACGGCGTCGAAGACGGCCACAGCGCCGTCGAGGATGCGCAGGCTGCGCTCAACCTCGACGGTGAAGTCGACGTGTCCCGGCGTGTCGATGATGTTGATGATGTGGCCGTCCCACTCGCAGGTGGTGGCGGCCGACGTGATTGTGATGCCGCGTTCCTGCTCCTGAACCATCCAGTCCATGGTGGCGGCGCCTTCGTGCACCTCACCCATCTTGTAGTTGCGACCGGTGTAGTACAGGATGCGCTCGGTCGTCGTCGTCTTACCGGCGTCGATGTGGGCCATGATCCCGATGTTGCGGGTCAGGCCGAGTGAATGCTTTCGCTTCGCCATGAATCTGTCCTCGTGGATCTGTCCTCGAAAAGTCTGGGCTACCAGCGGTAGTGCGCGAAGGCCTTGTTCGCCTCGGCCATCTTGTGCGTGTCCTCGCGGCGCTTGACCGCGGCACCCATGTTGTTGCTGGCGTCGAGCAGCTCGTTGGCCAAGCGTTCGGCCATGGTGTGCTCGCGGCGGGCCCGCGAGTACATGGTGATCCAGCGCAGCGCCAGCGTCGTGCCGCGGCCTTGCCGCACCTCGATTGGCACCTGGTAGGTCGCGCCACCGACTCGGCGTGACTTGACCTCCAGCGCTGGCTTGACGTTGTCCAGGGCCTTCTTGTACGTGGACACCGGGTCGGCGCCATTGCGCTGCTGCATCAAGTCGAAGGCGTCGTAGACGATGTGCTCGGCCAGCGAGCGCTTGCCTCCCAGCATTACTTGACTGACCAGTTGGGTGACCAGCGTCGAGTGGAACTGCGGATCCCCGACCAGCTTGCGCTTGGGCGCAGGACCCTTGCGGGGCATATCTACCCCTCCTTCTTGGCGCCGTACTTGCTGCGTGCCTGCTTGCGATCGCGCACACCGCTGGCGTCCAGCGCCGCTCGGATGACCTTGTAGCGGACACCCGGCAGGTCCTTCACCCGTCCGCCGCGCACGAGCACGATGGAGTGCTCCTGCAGGTTGTGGCCCTCGCCGGGGATGTACGCGGTGACCTCGATACCCGAGGACAGCCGGACACGACAGACCTTGCGCAACGCCGAGTTCGGCTTCTTGGGCGTCGTGGTGTAAACGCGCGTGCAGACACCGCGCCGCTGCGGCGATCCCTTCAAAGCGGGCGTGGAGGCCTTGTCGGTTTTGGCTTGACGGGCTTCGCGGACCAGTTGCTGAATGGTGGGCATGCAGATTCCTCGGATGGCCGTTCCCCGATCCACGGGGTCGGGCGTTTCGCTAGCGGTTTCGGCGCACCGCTCGGTGGAACTGATGGTGGCGCCGTGGTCGGCCAACACCACCCGGCGCGTGGCGCCACGGTGGTGCACCCGCGGGAAACCGTCGGGTTGTGCCGGTGTGATGACGAACACGAACGACGCCCAGGCAGCACCCGGGCGTCATGCGATTCCTAGACTATGCACGGCCTTTGGCGGTGTCAACCTGGCGCGGCTTGACGCGATCGCCACAAGACAAGCTGCGCGACCCCCGGGTAGGCTGCGCGCTCGATGGAGCGGCAGGGCGCTGGCGGGACCTGCGCCCGACATCGGGGATGGGCGATGAGTGAGGCGACGCGGCACGCTGCGGTGCCAGCCAGCACCGTGCAGCCCACCGATCGGGGCAGGCAGGGGCCGCTGGACTGGCAGCGGTTGCTCCCGCTGGCGGCGATCGTCGAGTGTGTGGCTGTGCTGGTCGTCGCGGCCATCCTGGGGGATCTGGAGGCAGCGCTCATCGGGCTTGGGTTCGGTGTCGGCCTCGCGCTCCTGCGGTGGCGGCAAGGGGTGCTTGGGAGGCTGGCCATTGGCCTGCTGTCGGCCAATGTCCTGGCCTGGATGGCGCTGGGCACCTACAGCCACCTGGTCGAGGGTAGCGGCTTGCGCGGGCTGCTGATCCCGGGACTGCTGACCAGCCTGTCGCTGGTCGGTGTGCTCGCTGCGGTCGGCGCGAGCCTGGCCCGGCGGCGTCGGCGGCCTGCGGGCCGGGGGCCCGTCGTTGTGGTGGTGACCGGGGTGGTGTTGCTGGCGCTGGTGGTGGCGGCCGGTGCAGCCGGGTCAAGTGGCCCGGCCTCGGCCCCTGACGCCGACCTGGAACTGACGACGGCGAACCTGCGCTTCAGCTCCGAGCAGCTCAGCGCTGAGGCCGGCGAGGTCGCCGTGGTGGTGCGCAACTCCGACCTGTTCTGGCACACCTTCACCATCGACGAGCTCGACGTCGATGTTCGGGTGCCCGTCACGGCGGAACGCCAGGCGACCTTTGACGCCTCCCCGGGCACCTACACCTTCTACTGCCGCGTCCCCGGTCACGAGACGATCATGCGCGGCACCCTGACGGTGCGCTGAGCGACCCGAGGGGTGCTCCGGATCAGTAGCCGCCCTCTCCCATCGTCCATCCCTCGTCGGACTCGTAGTCGTAGGTGCCGTCGCTGAACTGGGCCAGCAGCTCCTCGGGCAACACCTGCTCGGGCATCTCGGTGGGCAGCGGGCGCACGGCGCGGTACTGGCGCATCCCCGTGCCGGCCGGGATGAGCTTGCCGATGATGACGTTCTCCTTGAGACCCAGCAGCGAGTCGCTGCGGCCTTCGATCGCCGCCTCGGTCAGCACCCGGGTCGTCTCCTGGAACGAGGCCGCACTCAGCCACGACTCCGTGGCCAGCGACGCCTTCGTGATGCCCATCAGGATCTGGCGGCCGTTCGCCGGCTCGCCGCCGTCGTCCACCACCCGGCGGTTCTCGTCGGCGAAGCGCAACCGGTCGACCAGCTCGCCCGGCAGGAAGGTGGTGTCACCCGGCTCGTTGATGGTCACCCGCCGCAGCATCTGGCGGACGATCAGCTCGATGTGCTTGTCGTGGATCGAGACACCCTGCGAGCGGTAGACCTCCTGCACCTCGCGGACCAGCAGTCGCTGCGTCTCACGGGCCCCGAGCACCTCGAGCATCTCGTGCGGGTCGATCGACCCGTCGGTGAGCTGCTCGCCAACGCGGACGGCCTGACCGTCCTCGACGCGCATCCGCGCGCGGCGGGAGACTGTCACCGAGAACGAGTTGTCCTCGCCGCCACCGTCGACGGTGATGGTGATGCCCTTCTCGGTCTCCTCCAACGACACGGTGCCTGACAAGTGGGCGATCTCGGCCTTGCCCTTGGGGGTGCGGGCCTCGAACAGCTCCACTACACGCGGCAGGCCATGGGTAATGTCCTCGCCGGCCACACCGCCGGTGTGGAACGTTCGCATGGTCAGCTGGGTGCCGGGCTCACCGATGGATTGGGCGGCGATGATGCCGACCGACTCACCGATGTGGACCATGTGGCCCTCGGCCAGGGCACGGCCATAGCAGTTGGCGCACACCCCGACGGGTGCCTCGCAGTTGAGGACCGTGCGGACCTTGATCTGCCGCTGCGCGTCGGTCGGCTGAGGATCCAGTGGCTCACCCGACTGCGGGTCCTCGCCGCGAACGAGCACCGAGCGCAGGAGGCGCACCTCCGCGTCGGTGATCTCGGTGCCGGCCTTGAGGAGCTGACGACGCGTGCCAGGCACGTGGACCGTGTCCGACAACACCCGGCCGTACAGCGACTGGGAGTCGCGCTGCCCGACGGTGATTGGCAGGCCTCGCTCCGAACCGCAGTCCTCCTCGCGGATGATGAGGTCCTGGGCGATGTCCACCAGGCGCCGGGTCAGGTAGCCCGAGTCGGCGGTCCGCAGGGCGGTGTCAGCCAACCCCTTGCGAGCACCGTGCGTCGCAATGAAGTACTCGAGGACCGACAGGCCCTCGCGGTAGTTGGCCTTGATTGGGCGCTCGATGATCTCGCCGCGCGGGTTGGCCACCAGCCCGCGCATGCCGGCCAGCTGACGGATCTGGGTCATGTTCCCGCGGGCGCCGGAGTTGGCCATCATGTACAGGGGGTTGAGTTGATCGAAGTTTTCCTCCATCGCGTGCGCGACCCGCGTGGTGGCCTCCGTCCAGATCTCCACCAGCTCCTGCTTGCGCTCGTCATTGGTGATGACGCCCTTGCGGAACTGCCGCTCGACCTTCTGGGCCCGCTCCTCGTGCTCGGCCAGAATCGCCCCTTTGCTGGCAGGCGCCTCAACGTCGGCGATGGAGATGGTGACCCCGGCCTTGGTGGCGTAGCGGAAGCCGATGTCCTTCATGTCGTCAAGGACCTGCGCCGTCAGCGCCCGCGAGAAGTTGTCGGCGCAGCGGTTCACCAGGTCGGCCAGAACCTTCTGCCCGACCAGCTCGTTGACAAAGGGCAGGTCGGCCGGCAGAACCTCGTTGAACAGCACCCGGCCGGGCGTGGTGAGCACGCGAACGCCCTTGGACGAGCGGACCACCCCGTCGGTGGTCTCAGCGTCCGCCGGCAGCTCGCCGAAGATGTCGTCGAGGCCGACGACACGATCGCGCAGCTTCACCAGCACCCACTGCTGCAGGTGCACGGCGTGGGCATCCAGCGCCATGATGAGCTCGGCGGCGCCGGAGTAGGACGCCAGCGGCGTCTTGCCCTCGGCGGCCGACTCGCGCAGGCCCTCCGGGGGCTTGCCGCCCTGGTCGTCGGCGCCTACCGCGAAGGTCAGGTAGTAGCTGCCCAGCACCATGTCCTGCGACGGCGTCGCGATCGGCCGTCCGTGTGCCGGCGACAGGATGTTGTTGCTCGACAGCATCAGGATGCGGGCCTCAGCCTGCGCCTCGGCCGACAGCGGCAGGTGCACGGCCATCTGGTCACCGTCGAAGTCAGCGTTGAACGCGGCACAGACCAACGGGTGGATCTGGATGGCCTTGCCTTCGACCAGCCGCGGCATGAACGCCTGGATGCCGAGGCGGTGCAGCGTCGGCGCGCGGTTGAGCAGCACCGGGTGGTCGCCGATCACCTCTTCGAGCACATCCCACACCTGCGGGCGGGCGCGCTCGACCATCCGCTTGGCGCTCTTGATGTTCTGCGCGAAGTTCAGGTCGACCAGCCGCTTCATGACGAACGGCTTGAACAGCTCCAGCGCCATCTGCTTGGGCAGGCCGCACTGGTCGAGCTTGA
>JACCVM010000148.1 GCA_013698135.1 Euzebyaceae bacterium
GGCCCGATGCGGATGGACTATCCCCGGACGCTGGCGGCGGTGCAAGCGGTAGCCTCGTCCTTGCAGAAGGCACTGGCCGAGCTGACTGGCGGCGCTTGACCCCCCGGCCGGCCAGCGGTGAACAGGACTCCACCCACGTTGCGTGACCTCTATGAGATCCTCGGCGTCGCGAAAGACGCCAGCGAGGACGAGATCAAGCGGGCCTACCGTCAGCGAGCCCGCACGCTGCATCCCGACACCGGTGGTGACGAGGAGCAGTTCAAGGAGCTGACCACCGCCTACGAGGTGCTTAAGAACCCCCAGGCGCGCGCGAACTACGACCGCTTCGGCGATCCGCGTGGCCCAGGGGGCGCCGGCGGCGATCCGTTTTCCGGCTTCGGCGACCTCGGCGACCTCATCAACGCCTTCTTCGGCGGTTCTGGCGGTTTCGGCGGCGGGAGGACTACAGCGCGCAGCGGCCCGCAACCCGGCCGCGACGCCATCGTGGACGTCAGCCTCACGCTCGAGGAGGCCGCCAAGGGCGTGCGCCGAGAGCTCGAGGTCACGGTCGCGCGCGGCTGTCAGGTGTGCGGCGGCAGTGGCGCGAAGCCGGGGACCAAGCCCATACCGTGCGAGACCTGCGGCGGTGCCGGCGCCGTGCAGCAGGTGACGCGCAGCGTCTTCGGCCAGATGCTGACCACGACGCCCTGCCCGACCTGCCGTGGCGCGGGGGAGCGCAACCTGGATCCCTGTGAGGGCTGCGGCGGCGAGGGGCGTCGCCAGGAGTCCGACACCGTCGAGGTCGACGTCCCCGAGGGCGTCGACGACGGCACACGCCTTCGGGTTCTCGGCCGAGGAGAGTCCGGGCGACTGGGCGGTCCGCCGGGCGATCTGTACGTGCGCGTGCGCGTGCGGCGGCATCCGGTCTTCACGCGTGACGGCAACGACTTGCACTGCGAACTGCGGCTGGCGATGGCGCAGGCGGCGCTCGGCGGTGACATCGTGGTGCCGACGCTGCACGGCGAGGAGAAGCTGCGGGTGCCCGCCGGCACGCAGTCGGGTGCCGTGCTGACCCTGCGACGCCAAGGCATGCCCAAGCTGTCCGGCGGTGGAGCTCGCGGTCACCTGCACGTCCACTGCCGGGTGGAGACGCCTCGTGACCTGGACGAGCAGCAGTCCGAGCTGTTGCGGGAGTTCGCGGCGGCCCGCGGCGAGGACCTCGCGGCCGCGTCGCAGGACGGGAGGGGCCTGCTCGGCCGGCTGCGTGAAGCCTTCGGAGCCTGAGCTACTCCACGCCGACCCAGGGGCCACACTTCTTCGTCGCCGCCGACGGCATCGACGGCAGCCGGGTGACGATCGGCGGTGAGGACGCCCGCCACCTGCTGACGGTGTTGCGCTCCCGCCCCGGCGATCCGATCAGCCTGTCCGACGGCGCGGGCACCCGGTGGCAGGCGAGGCTCGCCGAGACCGGTCGCGGCGAGGTGGTCGTCGATCTGGTTGAACCCACCGTGGTGCCCCGCCCCGTGCCTCGGGTGGAGGTGGTGCACGCCCTGCCCAAACGGCGCAAGCTCGACGAGGTGGTGCAGCGCCTGGTCGAGGTCGGCGTCGACCGCATCGTGCCGGTGCACAGCGAACGCAGTCAGGTGCGGCTCGATGCCGCGCGGGCGGCCAAGGCCGCCGCGCGCTGGAACGCCGTGGCCGAGGCCGCGGCCAAACAGAGCCGTCGCGCGTGGCTGCCGGTCGTCGAGTCGGCGGGGGAGTGGACCGCGGCGTTTCCCGCCGGGGTTGCCGGCGTGGTGTTGTGGGAGGAGTCCGATGTCGCGCTGCGCACCGTCCTCGACAGCCTTGCCGGCGCAAACACCCTGGTCCTGGGCGTTGGACCTGAAGGCGGGTTGACCGCCGCCGAGGTCCAAGCCACCGGGCTGGCGCACGCCACTCTGGGCGAGATCGTCCTGCGCACCGAAACGGCGGCCCTGGTCGCGGTCAGCGCGCTGCGCTACCACTTCGGCCTGATGGCCTGATCTTCCGCGAGCGCTCACGCAGTGAAGCGGTAGCGCCCGAGATCAGCGCGCTCGTGCGGCCGCGGCTTCCGCCAACGAGGCCAGCCGCCGCTGCGCGGTGGCGGGATCGGCGGCCGTTGACTCGACGGTGTAGCGCCGCGATCCGCGCACGAACGACAGGCGATCGGTGACACGGTGGCCCGCGCTGATCCGCAAGCCGATGGCGTCTGGAACCACCGGGGTCGTGAAGGCGCCGTCGGCGTCCTGGCAGTCGCGCAGTCCGGCATAGACCTCGTAGTCGACGGCGCGTCCCGCGCCGGCCAGCTCCTCGACCTGCACAGCGATCTGCTCGCCGCCGCTGGCGTACCACTCGCGCCGGAGCCCTCGAGCCCAGCCCAGCTGTGCCAGCGCGTCCATCACCCCTGCCGCCTGCGCGGAGGAGGCGGCGACGCCTCCGGAATCCAGCACGCTGTCGACGGGGGCGACGCCGGCGAAGCCTGGCACCCCCTCGGCGCTCGGCAGGACGGCGACCAGATCACCGCCCAAAGACCCCCGATCGGGGGCCAACGGCTCGCTGCTGGCCAGCCGGGCCCGCACAGCGGCGCAGGCAGGATCGACCCGCCCGCCGGGCCCGAGTTGACCGGCGATCCCTCCCAGCGCCACCGCCGCGCAGACACCCAGCGTCGCCGCGCGGGCAGTGATCGGAGCGCCGCTGGGCCGTAGCGCGGCCATGGTTGCGGTGGTCAGCGGTGGGCTGAGCAGCTCAGAGGGCAAGGCGGCGGCGAACGCCACCGGGTCGGTGACTCGCAGCAGCAGGCCGCCGCAACGCCGTCCGGGTCGGTCGGCCGGGTCGGTCAGCGCCCGACCGAGGGTCAGCAGCGGCCACGCCCACCAGGAGGTCGGCAGGGCTCGCGGGACGCATAGCAGAATCGCCACGTTGGGCGGGGTGAAGGAGGCCACACCGGCGTCGGCCAGCGGCAGGCGTCCGACGAGGTCGCGTGGCCACCAGGGTTGCTCATCAGCGCCGTCTGCCCTACGCCTGCGGCGGGTCCGGGGAGCGCGGCTGGGCACGCGGTCAACGACCACGCCGGCGACGTCGGCCCGCGACAACACCAGCGGCGCCGACAGCAGGGCAGCGGTGAGCACGAAGACCCGAGGACCCAGATGCAGCCGTGCCGGTGCGGCGAACACCAGGCGCAGGAGTCCGCCGCCGACGGCGACGCACCCGCACGCCAACAGCGCGCCGGCGACCAAGGGCAGTTCCAAGGCAGCCGCGGGACCGCCCACCAACAGGATCACGCCTGCCAACAGGGCGAAGATCCGGCCCGCCGACGCATGCTGCAGGGGCACATCGGTCGCCGCGACGGACGCGCCGAGGTGCTGCCCCGCCGACCATCGCTGTGCCACGCCGCCCCTTCATCCGTCGCTGTGCCGACGCTGTCGTAGCCGTAGGCGGTCCAGCCTTCGTATCGGCATGGTCACCACCGTGCTGAACGACTCGCCGACGGCTCCGAGGGGATACCCGCCCTACCACGGCTATCATGTGTCCACGTCTCTGACCGAGGTGAACACATGGACATCGGCGTACGAGAACTCAAGCGGGCACTGTCGGAATACCTCGACCGTGCGGCGAAGGGCGAGCGCATCACCGTCACCGACCGCGGTCGCCCGAAGGCCCTGCTGACACCCCTGCCTGGCGGCGACAACGTTGAGCGCGGCATCGCCGAAGGGTGGATCACACCCCCACACACGCCGGGCACCCCACCGCCGCCACCTCCGCGACGGTTCTCGGCTCCGGTCACTGTCAGGGACATGATCGACGAGGACCGGGCTGACCCGTGACGCTCTACGTCGACTCGAGCGCGCTGCTGAAGCGCTATGTCGACGAGCCCGACAGCGACCGCTGGAACGAGCTGCTCTCCAGCGACGCGGCGTGGCTGACCTCCCGGTTCACCTGGGTCGAGGTGTGGCGCAACCTCAGCCGCCGCCTTCCGCCCGAAGTGGTGGGGGCGGCCAGAAGTGCCTTCCGCCTCGACTGGGAACGCTGCCTGGTGGTCGAGATCGACGCAGCGCTGGCCGAAGAGGCAGGCAGCATCGCCGACCTCACCGGTGCGCGAAGTCTCGACGCGGTGCACCTCGCCGCGCTGAACAGGAGCGGACCCGGGCAGATTCCGCTGCTCACCGCCGACCTTCGGCAGGCGCAGGCAGCGCGAGCCCTTGGTTGGACGGTCCTCAGCGGCTGACTGCCGGTGGCGCGCCCTCTCGGTAGGGTCATGCCCATCAGGGGCTACCTCGAAAAGGATGGGAATGTTGCGCTACCCCACCGCCCGCACCGTCGATGCGGTCGACGACTACCACGGCACCAAGGTCACCGACTCCTACCGCTGGCTGGAAGACACCGACAGCCCCGACACCCACGAGTGGATCGTCGCGCAGAACTCACTGACCGACTCCTGGCTGGCCGAAGTCGCCAGTCGCGAGGCAATCCGTGCTCGGCTGGCCGAGCTCACCGACCACCCGCGCGCCGGGGCGCCCTGGCATCGCGGCAACCGTTGGTTCGTGCTGCGCAACACTGGGCTGCAGGACCAAGACGTGCTGTGGACGATGGACGCGGCCGACGCAGAGGTCGGTACCGGCACCGTCCTGCTCGACCCCAACACGCTGTCCTCGGACGGCACTGTGGCCCTGACGGGGCTGGCCGTCAGCGACGACGGGGCGTTGCTGGCCTATGCCACCAGCGCCAGCGGCTCGGACTGGATGACCTGGCGCGTGCGCGACGTCGAGCGCGGCGAGGACCTGCCCGACGTGGTCGAGTGGAGCAAGTTCTCCAGCGCCGCCTGGGCACCGGACAACAGCGGATTCTGGTACGCCAGCTACGACGCGCCGGCGGCCGAACACGCCTACGAACAGGCCAACCGCGACCAGCGCCTGCGCTTCCACTACCTCGGCGACGATCCCGCCGCGGACGCGGTGGTCTACCAGCGACCCGACGAGCCGGAATGGGGCTTTGACCCCGCCGTCACCCACGACGGGCGCTACCTGATCCTGCATGTGTGGCACGGCACCCAGCCGACCAACCGCAGCTACTACCTGGACCTGCAACGGCCCGACCAGGGTGTGGTCAAGCTGCTCGATGAGGCGGACGCCGCCTACGAGTTCGTCGGTAGCGACGGCAGCGTGATGTTGTTCCGCACCGACCTTGACGCACCCCGTGGCCGGGTCATCGCCGTCGACATCGAGCAGCCTGGGCGAGCGCACTGGCGCGAGGTCATCGCCGAAGGCGACGACGCCCTGGAGCGTGTCCACTACATCGGCGGGCGGCTGCTCGGCGTCTATCTGCACCACGCCCACCACCGGCTGCAGTGGTTCGACCGGGACGGCCAGCCCCTCGGCGAGATCGCCCTGCCGACCGCGGGTGCCGTCGACGAGATCACCGGACGTCAGGAGGATCGCAGCTGCTGCTTTTCGTTTCAGACCTTCACCGAGCCGGTGCGCACCTTCCGCTACGACCTGGACAGCGGCGCCACGACGCCACTGCACGACGCAGGCCTTGACCTCGTCGAGCTCGTCACCGAGCAGGTCTTCGTCGAACACGACGGCGTGCGTACCCCCGTGTTCCTCGTGCATCGCCCCGACGTCACTCCCGACGGCGCCCGCCCCGTGTGGCTGTACGGCTACGGCGGTTTCAACGTCCCCATCACGCCGATCTGCAAGAAGGAGTGGCTGGTGTGGGCCGAGCTCGGCGGCGTGCTGGCCGTGGCGACGCTGCGCGGCGGCGGCGAGTACGGGCAGGACTGGCACGACGACGGGCGCCTGGCCAACAAGCAGCACGTGTTCGACGACGCGATCGCGGTCGGGGAGTGGCTGTCAGGGGGCGACGCCGGCGGCGGCCACAGCTGGACGCGTCCAGACCGCCTGGCGATCCACGGGCGCTCCAACGGCGGCTTGTTGGCGGGGGCATGCCTGACGCAGAGGCCTGAGCTGTGGGGTGCGGCTGTGCCCGAGGTCGGCGTCCTGGACATGCTGCGATTCCACCAATTCACCATTGGCTGGGGCTGGGCCAGTGACTACGGCACGGCCGAGCACGCGGAGCAGTTCGCCTGGCTGCACGCCTACTCGCCGCTGCACAACCTGCGGCCCGGCACCGCCTACCCGGCGACCCTGATCACCACCGGCGACCACGACGACCGGGTCGTGCCCGGTCACTCGTTCAAGTTCGCCGCGGCAATGCAGACCGCCCAAGGCGGCGAGGCCCCCGTGCTGTTGCGTGTCGAGCTCAGCGCGGGCCACGGCGTCGGCAAGCCGACGTCGCTGCTGGTCGCCGAGCGCGCGGACGTGGTCGCGTTCCTGGTGCGGGCGCTGAGCGTGGAGTCCAGCGCCGCGGCGACGGGCTAGCGCTCATGCAGCGACAGCGGTAGCGCACCCGGTAGAGTCGCGATATGGAACAACAGAGCAACAAGGTCGTCTGCCCGGAGTGCGGCAAGGTCCGTCTGGAGACACCTCCCGGGACCACCGTGCTGCCCACGCTGGGCATGGCGCTGAAGGCTTCCGGTGCCGCCGGCAAGTGCGACTGCGGCAAGGCGCCGCACGAACGTCCGGGCGCGATGTCACACGTGCCCGGCGACCCGACCGGACCCGGCACGACCCCTGGCATCACGCCCGGCGCTCCACCCCCCAGCACCTCGCCCGACCCCTCCTGACGACAGGCTCCGCCCGGTGGCCTCGGTCTTCAGCCGCATCATCAACGGCGAGCTGCCGGCCACCTTCGTGTGGCGCGACGACCGCTGCGTCGGCTTCCTGTCCATCAACCCCCTGCGGCCCGGACACACCTTGGTCGTGCCGCGGCGGGAGGTCGCCCACTGGATCGACGTGGACGCCGACGAATGGGCCCACCTGACCGCCGTGGCGCAGACCATCGGCAAGGCGCTGGACGCCGCCTACTCGCCGGCCAAGGTCGGGCTGATGCTGGCCGGCCTGGAGGTGGCCCACACCCACCTGCACGTGGTGCCCATCGACGGCATGCACGACCTGGACTTCGCCAACGCCGATCCTGATCCGGATCCCTCGGTTCTGGAGGCCGCCGCCGACCGTGTTCGCGACGCGCTGCGGGAAGTCGGCGCCGAGGGGGTCGCCGATCGGTGAAGCTCGGCCTGGTCCTGTCTGGCGGGGGGTCCCGCGGTGCCTTCGAGGCCGGCGTCATCGCCGCGGTGGAGGAGGCGGGCCTGCGTCCGGCGGTGGTCTCCGGCACGTCGGCGGGCGCGTTGAACGCCGCTGGCATGG
>JACCVM010000155.1 GCA_013698135.1 Euzebyaceae bacterium
TGCGGGCGCTGCCGCCAGCCGATCCACCGGGGAGCGATCGAAGGCCACGACTCCTACTTCTGCACCAACTGCCAGACATAGCGCGACCCCCGAGGTAGCCGGTGCCGGACACAACCCATCCGCGCCCATTAGCCAGGACCGCAGGGTGGCCGCCTTCCCATCGTGAGTACAGACTCCCGGGGTAGCGCGGACTCATCGCTTCGCTGATGAGGAGACCCTGGGCGGCGACCTCACCGATACGGCTCCAGCTTCTTCGCCGCGACCATGGTCTCGACCCGGTGCGACCGCTCCACCGACGCGGTCAACGCGTCGTCGTCAAGCGGCGACCGCCACGCCGAACGAGCCACCTCAACGTGGAGGCTCAGCTGGCGTCGAGCACGGCGCGAACGGCCGCCAGCAGCTGCGGCACGAAGACCTCCGGTTGAGCGATCACGACATCGTGGTCGCCGTCCACGTCAAACGTCCGCGCAGAAGGAATCCGGGCGACCAGGTCGCGCTGGTGGTCCACCGGCACGAGGCTGTCGCGGATCGTCACCAGCACCGCGGTGGGCACGTCCACGGTCGGCAGCCAACCTCGGGCGTCGTAGCGGCTGAGCTCACGGCCGGCCTCGGCGACGTCCTCGGCGCTGCCGCGGTCGAGTTCGGCGATGATCCAGGGCAGCAGCTGGAGGAGCTCGCGGGGGGTGTCGGGGTTGATCATCTGGGAGATCGGCACCGGCAGCTGGCCGGTGGCCTGGGCGTAGTACAGCCGCTCCCACCAGTGGCGCGGGATGACCCGCAACAGCACCTGGAAGATGCCGATGAGGCGCCAGCCCCAGCGCATGCGCGGACTCGCGATCCACGTCGAACTGGTGGCGCACAGCACCAGACCTCGCACCACATTGGGATGGCGTTGCCACAGCAGCTGCGCAACCGGACCACCCATGGAGTAACCGACCGCCACGGCGGGTGAGATCTCGAGGTGGCGCAGGAGCGCGGCGACGTCGTCGGCCGCGTCGGCGAGGCGGAACGGCTTGGCCGGGCGGGGACCGCGACCGTGCCCGCGGTAGTCCAGCGCGATCACGCGGGCGCTGTTCGCCAGCGGCCCGTAGCAGGTCCACCAGGTCAGGTCCGCCGGGTAGATCCACCCGTGGAGCAGTACGACTGGCGGGCCGTCGACGGGACCGGCTTCGCGGACGAACAGCTCGCCGTGGCCCGGAACTGCCACGATCCGGGCGGGGGGTAGACCCGGTGGCGGGTCTGGCACGGTCGGCTGGTCGAGGTCAGGACGGGGGCGCGCGGCCACCCAGACGGCTGCCGCGCCGATCAAGGCGCCGAGGGCAGATGTGGCGGTCAGCAGGCGGCGCAGCACGGGCATGCGCCCAGCGTAGCCAGGCGACGAGCGGGGCCCGTCGGCGTGGCGAATCGCTGTGGAAACCCTTGCCAGCAGCCCCTGTGAGGGGCTATAGTGCATTCGTGAATCGCACAGCGCCCCGACGTGTGGCGCTGCACTCGACAACCAAGCCGGTGCCTTGTCGAGCACCGGCGCGCAGGAGGTTGGTATGAAGGCGCTCGTCGGATCCTGGGACCACCGTCCCTACCGCCTCTTGGCCGAGGTAACGGCGCTGCGCGCGCGAGTAGCCGAGTTACAGGCCGAGCTGGACCGCGCGCGCGCGGAGAACGAGCGCCTTGCCGAGGCCGTACGCAATGACGAAGTCGAGGTCGCGCTCTCCCGCTAACCACACCGCAGCACCGACCGAAAGCGGCCTTGATGGGCCGCTTTGCTGTGTCCGGGACGTTGCGCCGCCTCCCCGGGATGGACCGAGGCCCTCGTTAGACTCGCGGGCGTGTTCCTCCGTTCCCTCACCCTGCGCGGGTTCAAGTCGTTCGCTGAGAAGACGGAGCTGATCTTCGAGCCCGGCATCACTGTCATCGTCGGGCCCAACGGGTCGGGCAAGTCCAACGTCGTCGACGCGCTCACCTGGGTGCTGGGCAGTCACTCCGCCAAGACCCTGCGGGGCGGGTCCATGTCCGACGTCATCTTCGCTGGATCGCGAGGAAGGCCAGGCCTCGGGCGGGCCGCCGTCGATATCACGATCGACAACACGGTGCCGAACGGCCCCGGTGACGAGGGCGCGCCGCGCCCGGCTGCCAGGCTGCCCATCGAGTTCAGCGAGGTCACCGTCTCGCGGTCGATGTTCGCGACCGGCGAGAACGACTACGCCATCAACTCGGTCGCCTGCCGCCTGCTCGACGTGCAGGAGCTGCTGTCCGACACCGGGC
>JACCVM010000158.1 GCA_013698135.1 Euzebyaceae bacterium
TGCCGGTGCCTGGGTTGCCGGTGAAGCTCATGTGCAGGGTCGGCGGTTCGGAGTCCAGGCCGATCTTGCGCCGCATGCGGTCGACCAGCAGCAGGGCGGCGACCTCTCGGACGCGCCGCTTGACCTCATGGAGGGCGACCAGCTCGTGATCCAGGCGGTCCAGGACCTCGCGGATGTTGCTGTCCCTGACGGTGCCCGCCACGTCCACCAGCAGGTCGTCGGGCAGGTCGGCGAGCGGGTCGTCCACGCCGGCGAAGGACTCGTCGACCAGCCCTCGACCGAAGCGGTCCTCGACGGGCTCGTCAAGGCCGGGCCCCAGCGATGGCCGCACCCCGTCAGTCACGGTACCGACGGCCCCTGGCCGTTGTAGCGCGACCCGTGGGGGGCGTCGGCGGCGTAGGAGTGCAGGGTGTAGCGGATGACCCGGTCGTGGGTCTCCTGCCGGTCCAGCCGGAAGCCCGGCTCGTGTGCCGGGCGGTTGACGATGAACTGCAGCGCTGTGGTCTGGCGCCCGCGGCTGGCGTCGTACAGCGTCAACCGGATGTAGTGGTTGGGGTACGCCTCGCGGCAGCGGTTCACCTCACCGACCACCGCGGCGGCGTCCTGCAGGTCGAACATCGGCAGGCCCCACATCTCCCAGTAAACGTTGCGGGGGTGGGGGTCGTCGGCAAACTCCACCTGCGGCGCCCAGCCGCGGTCGATGCCGTACTGGGCCTGCGCGGTGATCTGGGTGTCAGTGAGATCGTCGAGGTACGAGAAGGTGCCCTGGGTGATGCGCATGGCGTGTCGCCTCCTGCCTCAGCCGACCCGCGTGGGGGTAGCCACAACGTCCGGTGTGTCGGTGGACTGGTACTCGAAGGTGATGTCGCCCCAGGTGTCGAGCGCCGCCTGCAGCGGGACGCACTTTTGCGCCGCCTTCTTAAGGATCGCGGGACCCTCCTTGACGTAGTCCCGCCCTTCGTTGCGAGCCTGGATGATGGTTTCCAGGGCGACGCGGTTTGCGGTCGCGCCGGCAGCGATCCCCATGGGGTGTCCGATCGTGCCACCACCGAACTGCAGGATGCAGTCGTCGCCGAGGTAGTCGAGCAGTTGGTGCATCTGGCCGGCGTGGATCCCGCCGGACGCCACCGGGAAGAGGCCCGGCATCCAGGCCCAATCCTGGTCGAAGTAGAAGCCCAGCGCTGGGTCGGTGGCGTTGACGTTGTCCCGGCACGCTGAGTAGTAGCCCTTGACCATGCCCGGGTCGCCCTCCAGCTTGCCGACGACCGTGCCGGCGTGGATGTGGTCGACCCCCATCAGCCGCGCCCACTTGGCGATGACGCGGAAGTTGACGCCGTGGTTCTTCTGCCGTGTGTAGGTCGAGTGGCCTGCGCGATGCAGGTGCAGGATCACGCCGTTGCCTCGCGCCCACCTGGCCATCGACTGCATCGCGGTGTAGCCGATGGTGAGGTCGATCATGATGATGATGCTGCCGAGCTCCTTGGCAAACTCGGCGCGCTCGTACATCTCCTCCATCGTGCCGGCGGTCACGTTGAGGTAGTGACCTTTGATCTCGCCGGTCTCCGCCATCGCGCGGTTGACCCCCTCCATGCAGTGCAGGTAGCGGTCGCGCCAGCGCATGAACTGCTGTGAGTTGGTGTTCTCATCGTCCTTGGTGAAGTCCAGCCCGCCGCGCAGCGCCTCGTAGACCACGCGGCCGTAGTTGCGCGCCGACAGCCCGAGCTTCGGTTTGACGGTCGCTCCCAGCAGCGGCCGGCCGTACTTGTTGAGGTACTCCCGCTCCATCACGATGCCGTGCGCCGGGCCCTGGAAGGTCTTGACGTACGCCGGCGGGATGCGCATGTCCTCAAGCCGCAGCGCCTGCAACGCCTTGAAGCCGAAGACGTTGCCGATGATCGACGAGGACAGGTTCGCGATCGAGCCTTCCTCGAACAGTTCGAGGTCGTACGCGATGTAGCCGATGTACTGCGGGGGGTCGCTGCCTGGCACCGGCTCGACGCGGTAGCTCTTGGCCTGATAGGTGGGATAGTCAGTCAGTCGGTCGGTCCACACGACCGTCCACGTTCCCGAGGACGACTCGCCGGCTACCGCGGCGCAGGCCTCCTCCGCCGCGACGCCCGGCTGGGGCGTGACCCGAAACGCGGCCAGGATATCGGTGTCCTTGGGCTGGTAGTCGGCGTCGTAGAAGCCCATCTCGGCGTACGGGATGACTCCCGAGGACAGGCGGGCCTTCTGCCGGTCGGATCCCTGCGGAGCTGCCATCGGCTGTTCTCCTGTATGTCGTGCAGTGGTGGGGCAGGTCCGACGATGCCCGAAGACAGCCGCAACGTCTATGCCAAGACTGCCGCAGACCGTGAACCAGTTGCTTGATCGGCGTCGGCGGCGGCGGCGGCGGCCGGCTTCGCTGGTCGCCTGCCGGCGACGATGCTGACGAGATCGACGACCCGCGCGGCGTAACCCGCCTCGTTGTCGTACCAGCCGAGTACCTTGAACTGGTGCTGCGGCGCGCCCCGCGTCGAGGCGAGGTCGACGGTGCACGAGTGGTGATCGCCGACGTAGTCGGCGCTGACCAGCGGCTCGTCACTGGCCGCCAGCACCCCGTGCCAGTGAGCGTCGGCGGCTGCGGAGACGAAAGCGTCGTTGATGTCCTCGACGGTGGTGGGTCGGTCGAGGACAACCGACAGGTCGGTCAGCGACACGTCGGGAACGGGGACCCGCACGGCGATGCCAACCAGCCGGCCGGCGAGCTCGGGCAGCACCGCGTCGATCGCCTTGGCCGCACCGGTCCGGGTCGGGGTCATGTTCAGGCTGGCCGCCCGCCCCCGCCGCGGATCCTCGTGGATGGTGTCGTGGATCTCCTGGTCGCGGGTGAATGCGTGGATCGTGGTCACCATCCCACCGACGACGCCGAAACGCTCGTGCAGCACCTTGACCATGGGCGCCAGGCAGTTCGTCGTGCACGACGCCGCCGAGACGATGTGCATGGCCTCAACGTCGTAGCGGTCGTCGTTGACGCCAACCACGACCGTGAGGTCAGCATCCCGGGCGGGGGCGGTCACCAGCACCTTGTGGGCCCCGGCCTTGAGGTGGTCGGCGCACGCATCGCGCTGCGTGAACGTCCCGGTGGCCTCGACCACCACATCGATGCCCAGCGCATGCCAGGGGCAAAGCAGCGGTTCGGGTTGGCGCAGCACGCGGATGGGATGGCCGTCGACGACGAGGTGGTGCTCGTCGTGCGCGACATCCCCGGGGTAGCGGCCGTAGATGGAGTCGTACTTGAACAGCTGGGCAACCGTTGACGGCGAGCCGCGTGTGTTGTTGACGGCGACGACCTCAACGTCGGCGCGGTCGGCCATCTGCCGCACCACCTGCCGGCCGATGCGACCGAAGCCGTTGATCGCCACGCGCAGCGGGGCCTCCATGCCGCAACGATGCACCCTCCGCCGCGGGAGCGCTTCACCCCTGCGGGGGACCCGCCGCGTGGACCCGCGTTCACGCGCCATGCCGCCCTCGCCGGTGCGGTCGCCGCGCCCTCAGCCTCCGAGGGGATCGGGCGCCACCTCGATGGTGACGGTGCCGTCCAGATCAGTGCGGTGCAGCCGCAGGCCCCGCAGGGCGGCCACGGTCTCGGGCGTCGGGTGGCCGTAGTCGTTGTCGGCGCCGACCGAGATCACCGCGTCGCGGGCACCCACGGCGTCCAGGAAGCCCTCGACGTTGGTGGCGCCCCCGTGGTGGGGCACCTTGAGGACGTCAGCCGCCAGCAGGTCGGGTCGCGCCAACAGCCGCTGTTGCGCGGCGGCCTCGGCGTCGCCGGTCAGCAGCAGCGCGGCGCCGTCCGACACCACCCGCAGCACCAGGGAGTTGTCGTTGGCCTCGGCGCCAAGTGACCCGTCCGCTGGCGGGCTGAGCACCTGCACCTCGGCCGCACCCAGCCGGAAGGTCTGGCCAGCGGCCACCTGCACGATCGGCACCCGGCTCCCCCGCGCGGCCGCGAGCGTGGCCGTCGCCGAGGCGTCGGCGTCCGGCAGTGGCGGCCCAGGACCGACGACCAGCGCGCCGACCGCCAGGCCGGCCACAACCTCAGGCAAACCACCCGTGTGATCGGCATGGGGATGGGACACGGCGACCACGTCCAGGGCGCGCACCCCGCGGCCGCGCAGCAGCCGCAGCGCCGCGTCGGGGTCGGGACCGCCGTCGACCAGCATCCGCGCTGGTTCCGCGTCGACGGCGGGCACCTCGACGAGCACGGCGTCACCCTGGCCGACGTCAAGAGCGGTCAGCGTCAGAGCGGTGACCGCGGCGGGCGGGCGCAGGGTCGGCCAAGCCACGGCAACCACGGCGACGAAGACGCACAGGCCGGCCAGCCGCGGGCGACGACGAAGGATCACGGTGGCACAGCCGGCGAGTACCACCGGGCTCAGCAGCTGGGCGACGGTGAGCTGCGGACCGTCGGCGAAGCGTTGACCGGCCCACAACACGACAGACAGGGCCGGCCACGCCAGCACGGCCAACGCCGCTCCGGCACCCTCCCACAGCTGGGCCGTCAAGGCCGCCACCACGCCGATCGCCGAGGCAACGGCCGCCGCCGGGACCGCGATCAGGTTCGCCGGCAACGACGCCAGCGGTACGGCACCCTCGACGCCGAGCAGCACCGGGGCCACCCCCACCTGAGCGCCGGCGCTGGCGCCGAGCAGCAAGGCCAGCGGACGTGGCCCTGGTACGCGGCGCGCCAGCTCCGGTCCCAGTACCAGCACGCCGGTGGTGGCAAGCACGGACAGCGCGAACCCGAGCTGGCCGGCCAGCAGCGGATCGACCAGCAACAAGAGCAGGGCGGCGACAGCCAGGGTGTGGCGGGCGTCGTGGCCTCGCCCGGTCGCCTGCGACAGCAGGACGACAGCCGCCATGACGCCGGCCCGCAGGACCGACGGCTCCCAGCGGACGAGCACCGTGAACCACAGCAGCGCGGCCACGGCGCAGCGGCGACGGCCGCGTGCGCCGATCCCGCACAGCGCCGCCACCCCGATCACGCCCGCCAGCACCAGCGCCACGTTGGACCCGGAGACGGCGACCAGGTGCGACAGTCCGGCGGCGGTCAGCGTCTCCTCGGCCGGCGTCGACAGGCCGCGGGTATCACCGGTCACCAGGCCCGATAGCAGGGCGGCATGGTCGGGCGGGAGCCAGCGTCCCGCGGCCCCGCGGACACGGGCACGGACGTTGGTCGACGACCGCAGCAACCACCCGGCCTCGGCGACAACACAGGGAGCTGCGATCTGATCGACGGCGGTCCCGGCGTGCAGACGGCGCAGGTAGCCATCGAACCCGTCCCGCTCAAGCGGCCGCGCCGTGGCGTCCAGCTCGACAGCTTCACCCAGCCGCGGCGTCGACTCGAGGTCGCCGGCGCGCAGCAGCGCGCGTTCCCGTGTGCGCCGACCGTCGATGGTGTCCACACGGATCAGTGACCAGGCACCCGCCAGGCTGGCGCGCGGCTCGGTCACCACCACCGCCTCCAGCCGCGCGCTGCCGCCCGTGCGCGCCAGCTGCGCCAGCTCGCCGGCGTCCACCACCGCCGCGCGGCCGCCGACCGAACCGGAGCCCAACACGGCCAGTCCTGTAAGCGCCAGCGCGGTCCGCAGACCGGCGGGCCAGGGTCTGGCGGCGGCACCACAACCCAGCAGCGCCGTCCCGAGCACGGCCAGCCACCACGGCCCCGGCCACAGGCAACCGAGCCACAACGCGGCCACGGCAGCCCACGCCGCGGCGACGCTCACGGTGTGACCGGACCGGCCAGCGCCGCGGCCACGGTCACGGTCACGGCGTGACCAGACCCGCCATGGCCTGGAACGTCTTCTCGCCGATGCCGCTGACGTCGCGCAGCTGCTCCACGGCCGTGAAGCCACCGATCTGCTCGCGGTGGCTGATGATCCGCTCGGCCAGCACCGGACCGATTTCCGGTAGCAACTCGAGCTCCGCCGCGGTCGCCTGGTTGAGGCTGACCGGCGCCGCCGCAGGCGTCGCACCGGGTGTGGCGGCCGGGGCGCTGGGTGGAACTCCCGAGGCCGGCGGGACGGTGGGGGAAGCCGAAGCCGGCGGCGCCCCGGAAGGCACATCGCCGACCAGCAACTGTTCGCCGTCGACCAGCGGCCGCGCGAGGTTCAGCGCCTCGAGGGCAGCCTTGGGTAGCGGACCGCCCGCCGCCGCCAGCGCGTCAGCGACCCGCGAACCACCTGGCAGCGTGTAGACGCCGGGCGCCGCTACGCGGCCCGTGACATGGACCACGACCTCGGCCTCGGTGACGGCGAGAGGATCCTGCGACGCCGTGGCGGTCGGTGCCGGCGCAGCAGCCGGCACCGTCCCCGGTCCAGCCGCCAACCAGACCAGGCCCAGTCCCGCCAGCGAGCCCGTAGCCAGGACGGCGAGCGCCAGCAGCTCGGCCGGCGTGCAACCAAAGCGCTGCAGCTGCGCTCGCAGGGACTGGAGGCCGGACACGCACCGACGCTACGGCCCGACGCCGGCACCGCCCGAGCTTCTTGCGGTCGGCTGTGGACCGCACCAGCCTCGAGCATGCCCAGCCGCGTCCCTCGCCGTCACGGCCAAGGTGGTGGGGATCCGGTACCGATTCGTTAGCGGATCCCCACCACCCCGGAGTCCGGGGGTCAGACCCGGGCGCGGGTGACGAAGTTCAGCAACCGGTCAGGCACCCAGACGACCTTGACGACGTCGCGCCCGTCGAGGTGGCGCTCGACGTTCTGCCGGCTGCGGCCCTGCGCCTCCACCTGGTCCCTGGCCGTGCCAGCCGGCACCACCACGATGTCGCGAACCCGCCCGTCGACCTGGACGACGATGCGCTTGGTGGCCTCCACCAGCAGCGCCTCGTCGTAGGTCGGCCAGGTAGCGGCGGCGACCAGACCCTCCTGGCCGAGGCGGTGCCACAGCTCTTCCGCGACGTGCGGGCAGATCGGCGACAGCATCGTGGCCAAAGCCGTCAGCGCCTCGGCGACCGCCGGTCCTCGGCCGCCGGCCTGCAGCGTGGCCCGCACGGCGTTGGACAGCTCCATTAGCTTGGCCAGGGCGGTGTTGTACTTGTAGGCGTCGAAGTCGGCCGTGACCGCGGCGATCTTGCGGTGCGTCTCGGTGCGCAGCGCGGTGGTGTCGCCGGCCTCGTCGGGATCGGCGAGGTGGTCGGCGACCAGGCGCAGCAACCGCGTCAGCCACTTGTGCATGCCCGCCGCCGAGACGTCAGCCCAGTCGATGTCCTCCTCGATGGGGCCGGCGAACAGCATCGTGCCGCGCAGCGTGTCCGCACCGAAGCGCTCGAGCACGTCACCTGGCTCGATGATGTTGCCGCGCGACTTGCTCATCTTGGCGCCGCTGGACACCACCATGCCTTGCGACTTGAGGCGTGTGAACGGCTCGACCAGGTCGATGTGGCCCAGATCGTGCAGCGCCTTGGTCATGAAGCGGGCGTACAGCAGGTGCAGGATCGCGTGCTCGATGCCGCCGGTGTACTGATCCACCG